>NZ_JBEPOZ010000012.1:0-125293 GCF_040547005.1 Arthrobacter sp. UYCu712 | reverse complement strand
AGTGAATTTACGTCTTGTCGTGCTCACAAGAACACCTTCCCGCAGAATCCAAGGATCCCGCTACTTCAGGTGTCCACCAACAGAGGTTAACCCCAGTGCCGGTCAGGGTCGTCAGGGCGTGGACATCAGAAGTGTTGGGGTAGGGGTGACGGTGTTCATCGGGGGTCTCCTTTCAAGTTCACGCCCGCGAATAAGTGATGGCGCCGCAAAGACTTGATGCCATCGGATGCGGCGCGGCGGGCCGCGTCCGTGGACCCGCCGATCAGTTCGGCGATCTCCCCGTAAGCCAGCCCACCAAGATAGTGATATGCGACCGCTTGCCGCTGTTTCGGGGGTAGGGATTTCACACTCGCCCAGATTTCCATCTGGTCGTCGGGCTGGCCCAGCGACGAGGCCGGCTCGGGCAGTTCGTTGGTGGGTATCGCGTGCCGGGACCGACGCCGGGTGACATCGATGGCCTTTCGGTGCGCCACGTGCACCAGCCACGCCTCCACTTTCGTGGCCTCCGGCATACCCGGCCAGGCTTCCATCAGGTCTAGGAATGTTTCCGCCCAGGCATCATCCGCATCCGTGTGTGACCCAAGGACTGCGCGGCATACGCGCAGCACCATAGGACGATGCACGGTCACGGCTTGCTCGAAGGGTTGTTTCATCATCACCCAGTAGACGCCTCAACAACATCAAACGTGAGATGCGGGGGTTCAACAGCGTATTCCTCGGCAGTCACGCCGGTCTTGGCCGTGAGCTCGCGCAGTTCCAGGACGCACTCGTGGGCGGCCACCAGTCCGCCCTCACCTGTGTAGAGCACCGGGAAGGAGTCGTTGAGGCGGGCCGCGATGTAGTTCGCCGCGAGCAGCGCGGACTTGGTGGCCTCGGTCAGGCCCCGGCCGCCCATGAGCTTGACGTAGGCCCAGGAGATCGGCAGCACGCCGGAGGAACCATAGCGGGAAGCGGAGATCGGGGGGCCGTCGGCGCCGTCGGACGGGTCGGCCGCGTTGCCCGGCATGAACGGTGCCAGGTGCGCCTTGGCCGCAACGGGGCCGCCGCCGCCGTGCGGGATGCAGAAGGTCTTGTGCAGGTTCAGGTGCGAGACGTCGCCACCGAACATGCCCGGCTGGGCAAGCCCAACGAGGGCGTTGAGGTTGGCACCGTCGATGTAGACCTGGCCGCCGGCGGCGTTGTGGGGAGTTGCATGTCCACGGCGGCGCCGGTGAGCTGCACTGCTCTCCGGACCCGGTGGATAATTCATGAGCATTCCTGCCCAGGTCTGGGAGCGGAGCCGTTCAAAGTCCGGCCTTACCCTGAATGGGTCCACGAAAGCGGTTAGGAGCGGACCCGGGGTGCGATGGCCTCGGAAGCTTCCTGCACCTTGGCTTCCCTGCGTCGCCGCCGAGTTGGGCGGCTTCGAGGACGAAGTGCTTCATTCCGGTGACTCGCCTGACCCATTTACCCCTAGGGGGTATGTGTATAGTGGCTAAAGTATCGATGGGGGTATCAAATGTCAAGCGGGTTGGCACAGAGGAGGCCGGTACTCGCGGTCCCGCCACGGCCGTCCTGATGAGCTGATCGTCCTGGACCGGGAGAGGATGCGGGAACTGCCGCCGGTGACCCCGGAGGCGGTGTTCCGCAACGCGGTGCGGCTGCCACGGGATTACTACGTGCGGGTGTTCTCCAACGACTATTCCGTGGACCCGTCGTTCATTGGGCGGATCGTGGATGTCACCGCCGATCTGGACACCGTCTGGGTCACCCATGACGGCGTCATCATCGCCACCCACGTCCGGGCATGGGCCCGTCACCTCGTCCTGACCGATCCCGTCCACGTGGCCCGCGCGGCGGTCATGCGCCGTGATTTCCGGACCCAGCGGGTGCACCGCCCCGAACCCGAAGAAGCAGTGCAGGTGCGGGATCTGGCCGCCTACGACGAGATCTTCGGCATCGACCTCGGCCAGCAGCCGGCCCTTCTGGAGGCGGCTTCATGACCGGGACACCGTCACAGATCGAGTACTACGCCCGGGCTCTGCGCGCACCACGGATCAGCGACGGCTTCCGCCGCCTCGGGGACCAGGCCAGAGACGCCGGCTGGTCCCATGAGGAGTACCTGGCAGCGGTCCTCTCCCGAGAAGTCTCCGAACGCGAAGCCTCCGGAGCCGCGACCCGGATCAAGGCCGCGAGATTCCCGGCCCACAAGGACCTTGAGGAGTTCAACTTCGACCACCAGCCCTTCGCGGACCGGAACCTCATCGCGCACCTGGGCACCGGGGTGTTCCTCTCCGAGGCCAAAAACGTGGTCCTGCTCGGGCCACCCGGCACGGGCAAAACGCACCTCGCGGTCGGCATCGGCATCAAGGCAGCCAAAGCCGGTCACAGGGTTCTCTTCGACTCCGCCACCGGCTGGGTCGCCCGGCTCCAGGACGCCCATTCCCGCGGGAAACTTGCCCAGGAACTGGTCAAACTCCGCCGCTACAGCCTCCTGGTGGTCGACGAAGTAGGCTATATCCCGTTTGACCAGGACGCGGCGAACTTGTTCTTCCAGCTCGTCTCCAGCCGCTACGAACACGCATCCATGATCCTGACGTCCAATCTCCCGTTCGCCCGCTGGGGCGACGTCTTCGGGGACCTGACCATCGCCTCGGCCATGATCGACCGGATCGTCCACCACGCCGACGTCATCAGCCTCAAAGGCAACAGCTACCGGCTCAAAAAACACCAACCCGACGCCAGTACGGCACAATAGAACCACAACCCCGTGGCCCCGTTTTCAAATGGCACTATTGGCCCTATTTTCGGTTGGCGTTAACAGCCGTGATGGCGGACAGTGAGGCGATGGACGCTCGACTGGAAGTCTGCACCGTTCTGGGACGCGCGGGTTGTATCCCTTCTGGGACGCGATGAAGAAGCAGTCAGCGAAGCCAAACAACTGCTTGCCGCCTCCACTGACCCGTTCCGCGCCCTGCTCGTTCTCGCTTACACCTACCAACGGCTGTATCGCTGGCGGGACGCTGCCCAGGTGCAGGAACGGCCCCTCCGCGCTGCACGCACGAAATTCAAGGACGCCCCGGTCCGCCATCAGATCGGGCGGCTTTTGAACGAGGGCCTTTACCCCGCCGCGGCCGAATTCGAGGGCGCTGCTGACCTGTTTCAAGCTGCCGGACGTCCCCGCGGCCGTCACCTCCTACAGGACACGGGAACAGGCGCGGAAGGCTCACCAGCAAAGCCGGTTCCCGGACTAGAAATACTGATTTCCCGGCAACGGGACAGCCTTACCGGGCGCATACCCGCGCAACGACGAGTGAAAATGAGGGGCACAAGAAGCGCAGGCCCGGGCACTGCAAATAAACTTCATGCGGGGCCGGAACATAAGCATTTTAGGCGCGAACGAAGCGGGCGATTGCTTCTGTGGCTTCCTGCATTTTGGCCAGTCCAGCCTCATCACCGAGCTGTGCTGCATCCAGGACGCAGTGCTTCATATGATCATCCAGCAATCCCAAAGCTACGCCGCGCAAAGCGGCTGTCAGAGCTGAGACCTGGGTGAGAATGTCAATACAGTACTGCTCTTCATCAACCATCCGGGCGATGCCCCGGGCCTGGCCCTCGATACGCTTAAGGCGAGCCAGGTAACGCTCTTTGTCGGTGATATAGCCGTGGGTCGTGTGGCATTGCTCGTCGTCCTTGGACGCGGCAGGCAGTCTGGTGGTGGATGGAGTCATGGTTTTCCTTTGGGTGTGACGGGCAAGGGAGATCCTGCGCCCCTGAGGGAGTGCGGGTCCTGCAGAATTCGGGCGGTGGCATCGGCCGCACACCGGAGCAGGCAGCCCGCCGCCCAGCCCACCACTTTACTTACAGGAGCGCTTAGCAGGCCAACGCCGGTCACCACAGTTTCGCTGGATTTCATGTGCCTCCCTCACCTATACCCCCTAAGGGTATAGGATCCCGGCGTTGAACTCAAGGCATCGCATTGACTGGCAAATTACCTCCGCGAAGGGGAAAGATTGTCTCATTAACAGTCCCTCCGGTCGGTCGGCAGTTATCGGGCGAGGTGATGGGGGTTACGCCGGATGAAGGCGATTGATGGCTCAACAAGGTCGTTGAGCTGAACGATTGGCACCGTAATTTTGTCCGAGCGGTCTTGCACCCCCCGCGGATACCTCTGAGATTCGGCGACCTCTCTGCAGAGCGAATTCCTCTGGTGCTCACAAGGTGGTCCAAAAGAGCTGGGGAGGCACCGGCCCCAGGGGGGAAGGGCCGGTGCCGGCGTTGGGCTGGCTAGAGGGTGGCCAGCAGGTCTTTCATTTCCCGGGGCCGGCATCCTGGGAGCTGACGATGTACCTGGCCGAGATGGACCGATTCAGCGTTGCCGTCGGTGGTTCACTTTGCTTACGGGAACGCTTAGCAGGCCACCATAGTTTCACTGGAATTCAAACGCCACCATACCCCCTAAGGGTATCAGCTCTAAACCCCGGCTTGCGTAATTTGCAGCTGACGCGCCCAGGCTTGATGGTCTGTCGAAGCAAACCTTGCCAAACGTACCCCCGGGGGGTATGCTCGGCCAGTGGTACCCGGCAGGGGTATCAATGGAGCGACAGACGGAATGCAGAGGCGAACACGATATGACTACAAGTCGTAGCCAGGGTCACGGCGGGCATGAGGGCCACCGGCCTGCCCCGCCCGGAGGCCTTTTGGTTTCCGAGTACGGCTACACCCTGGACCTGGACGCCCACATTCGCAGCAGGGGCGCTCAGGCGGTTAGCTTCCGGATCTTCGGCCCTGACGGGCAGGCGGTGACCGAGTTTGAGGCCGCACACGAGAAAGAGCTGCACTTCATCGCCCTTCGACGCGACACCACGGGCTTCCAACACGTGCACCCGGTGATGGACACGTCGGGGACGTGGAGCACTGACCTGGATCTTACCCCCGGCGTCTGGCGGTTCTTCGCAGACTTCCATCCGGCAAGACACGGTCAGCCCATGACGCTGGGCATTGATGCATCGGTCGCCGGAGAGTATGACCCGCAGCCGCTGCCGGAGAACACCCCGACGACCGATGTCGGGGACTACACCGTCACCCTCAAGGGTACGCTCGCCTCTGGTCAGGCGAGCGAACTCACCTTCAACATTCAAAAGAACGCAAAACCGGTAACCGACCTGCAGCCCTACCTGGGTGCCTACGGGCATCTGGTGGCGATCCGAAGCGGCGACCTGGCATACCTTCACGTGCACCCGGAGGGAGAACCCGGTGATGGCACGACCAAGCCCGGCCCGGACATCTCCTTCATAGCGGTCGCTCCGTCAGCGGGGTCCTACCGCCTGCACCTGGATTTTCAGCACGAGGGCATCGTCAGAACCGCACAGTTCACGGTGCCGGCCGCCAGAAGCACCCATGGTTCAGAGCCCGCAGTCGACCTCAACCCGGCAGGGCCGTTGGAAGAACCGGATCACCACGGCGGTCACGGGCACCGCGCCTAACCCACAGTCGGTGGCCGGACGGCCGGCCGATGTCAACACCAAGATTTACGCTCTTGAGCCCAAAGGATCCAGCATGTCCCGTTTTGCCCGACTCACACCCGCCACAGCAGTTGGCGCCTCCCGTGATCTGCTCTCCGATCTGGTCTCCCGTCACGGCCAGGTCGGCGACATGGTCTCGCTCATGGCACACTCCCCCGCAGTCCTGAACGGCTATCTTCAACTCAGTCGGGCCATGAAACGCGCCAAGCTCAACCGCAAGATCAGCGAACGTATCTCCATCGCGGTCCAGGTCCAGCAAGGCTGCGGGCTGTGCCTCGATTCACACGTAAGCGCAGCCCGCGCCCACGGAGTCGATGCGGAGGAGATCGAACTCGCCCGCGCGGGCACCTCCTCAGATCCCGCTATCGCGGCGATCATCACCCTCGCGCTTCAGATCTACCGTCAACCAGCGGCAATCACCGACGAGCAGATTAACGCGCTGCGCGGCCACGGCTACAGCGACCGCGAGATCGCCGACGTCGTCGGCATCGTCTCCCTAAACATCCTCACCGGAGCTTTCAACCTCGTTGCCGGGCTTAGACCACTTCCCCAGCCGGTCCCCTAGGGACCCTTGATCCCACTTGGGGGCGCCTAAGGTAAGGCCCCCTACTGCATGGATGAAAGGAACACCATGCGTTTGTTCGCAATCCGCGACTACCGTTATCTTTTCAGCGCCCAGATCATCGCCCTGTTCGGAACCGGGCTGGCAACTGTCGCCCTCGGTCTGCTCGCCTACGAGCTCGCCGGCCCGCGCGCCGCGGCGGTCCTCGCCACCGCCCTGACCATCAAGATGGTCCTGTATGTAGTAATCGCACCACTCGCTGCTGCCTACGTCGATCGGCTGCCCCGGCGAGCGTTTCTGATCACTCTCGACGTGGTGCGCGCCGCAGTTGTCCTCGCGCTGCCGTTCGTCACCGAGGTCTGGCAGATATACGTCCTAATCGGCCTGCTCCAGTCAGCCTCCGCGGCGTTCACCCCGACGTTCCAAGCTGTGATTCCCGACATCGTGACCGACAAAGCCGCCTACACCCGTGCTCTGTCCGCCTCCCAGGTCGCCTACACCATGGAGAGCCTAATCAGCCCCGTGCTCGCTGCAGTCGCGCTGAGCTTCATGACCTTCAACTGGCTCTTCCTGGGCACCTCCGCCGGATTCGTCACCTCTGCCCTTCTCGTTATGGCAACACACATCCCCAATGCCCGTCCCAGTGCCCACGCCAAGGCATGGGACAGGGCTGCGGCAGGAATCAAAACGTTCGCGAGGACCCCGCGGCTACGCGGGATCATGGCCCTGAACCTGGTGGTCGCAGCGGCGGGATCGATCGTGATCGTCAATACCGTCAACTACGTCCGCGACGAACTCGGCGGCTCCCAGTCGGACGTGGCGTGGATGTTCGCGGCCTCCGGCGCTGGAACTCTGCTGTCCGCCCTCGCGCTCCCGCGCGTGCTCGACCGGATCCCCGAGCGCGCCGTCATGATGACCGGCGCTGCAGTTCTCGTTGCCGGAACTCTGGCAGCGCTCACACTCAACGCGGCAGGGCTCCTGACATGGGCCGCCACAGCGATAACCTGGGCAGTGATCGGCAGTGGTATGGCGATGATCGTCACGCCAACAGGCAGGGTCCTTCGCGCTTCGGTTGAATCGAACCGGATACCCGAGGTCTTCGCAGCCCAATTCTCGCTGTCCCACCTTGCCTGGCTGGTCACCTATCCCATCGCCGGCTGGCTAGGCACGAACTCGGGCTTGACCCTGACCTGGTCCGTCCTGGCGATCCTCGCCCTGGCAGGCGCCGCCGGCGCCTTTTTCCTCTGGCCTCGCGACGATAGGCATGACGCCGTGACCACAGCCGCTGCACACCCACGACAGGTGCCAGAAGTGAACACCCTCACGGAGACGGAGGTGGACGAAGGCATTCTGGCTGCGGGCCAGTGCGCTTGCGTCCGCATTTCCTGAACGAAATACGTCAGATTCAAAAGCCTAAGACCCTGAGTCGACAAAAGCGGCATTCCCGCACTTACCGGGGTCAGCGTGCTTAGGCCACCTCGGTGAAGCGCTGCACATCAGCGGTTCAACAGCCCGCAATGGGATCCAGTGTTTCGCCCGTGGTCAGTCCTACCGGCCACGCACACAGCCGAAAGTCCCGGCTTCGATGGTTCAGGAAGTCTGAGTGCCGACCTGACTTGCGCTGCCGTTACAGTTTTAGCCGCCGCTAGCACCGGGCGTACGAGTGACGTCGCCCGGATTGGGGTTGGAGGTGCTAGCCGAGCCTGAATCGATTGCTGAATGGCAACGGTTTGGGCGTGATGACCATAGCCGTTTCGCAGACAGCCCGACGAGGTCCTCGCCCAGAGTGCCGGGCCGGTGCTGTGATCAGGGCGGAGACCTGGGTGAGAATGGCCACCCGGTACTGCTCGCTGTCGATCATCCCGGCGACTCGACGGACCTGACCCTCAACTCGTCTGGGGGGGGCGCGACGTTGCCGGCCTTGTTGCGGGTGTACCGCTGGCTTGCGAAGCATGCGGGCTCTGTCGTCCCAGTGGTTTAGCGGGCCGTGGATACGATGGCGTACATAGCGGCCTCCTGTCGCGGGTGGTAAGCCTTGGGCGCGGTGACTATAGGTCACCGCGCCCAGAGTGCGTTCTTGTCGCCGAACTGTGTCAGTCGGCGGTTGCGTATTTGGCCGGGTCGGCGTCAAAGGCCGGTCCGCAGCCTGCGCAGCAGAACCAGTAGCGCTTGCCTTCGTAGTCGCGGAAGAGGCCGGTGGCCTCTGCAAGAGCCTTGACCACAGGGGTGCCGGCCATGACCGGGCAGGTAGTTACGGCATCGTTAGCCTGTCCGGGGCCTGTGGTGAGGGTCAGCTCCTCGGTCTTGCTGTCGTTAGGGGTGTTGTCGGTGCTGCAGCAGCTTCCCATGGGGGTTCCTTTCGGAGGGTGGGGTTGTGGGTTTAGGCGTCGACCGGCTGCCGCGCACGAGAGTGCTCGGCGGCCGCTGACGTGTTGCCCGCCTGGCTCTTGAAAGAGCGCAGACGGAGACTGTTGGAGACCACGAAGACGCTGGAGAACGCCATCGCGGCTCCGGCGAGCATCGGGTTGAGTAACCCGAGGGCGGCCAACGGGATCGCAGCCACGTTGTAGGCGAAGGCCCAGAACAGATTGGTCTTGATCGTGCTGAGGGTTTTGCGGGCAAGCCGGATCGCATCTGCGGCCGCCCGCAGGTCTCCACGGACCAAGGTGAGGTCCGCGGCTTCGATGGCGACATCGGTGCCGGTTCCCATTGCCAGGCCCAGGTCGGCCTGGGCCAGGGCAGCGGCATCGTTAACACCATCACCGACCATGGCTACGACTTTGCCCTGCTTCTGCAGGTCCGTGACAACGCGAACCTTGTCCTGCGGCAGGACTTCGGCGATGACCTGTTCAATCCCTACCTGGGCGGCGACCTGTTCAGCGACTACCCGATTGTCGCCCGTGAGCAGCACCGGCGTCAGGCCCAGGGCGCGGAACTGTGCGATGGCCTCGGCGCTGGTGTCCTTGATCGCATCAGCGACGGTGAGCACTCCGCGGACCTGCCCGTCCCAGGCAACGACCACGGCGGTCTCCCGGGCCGATTCGGCCTGTGCTTTGACGCGGGCCAGGTCTGCGGGCATGGTCAGGGACCAGTCTTCGAGCATGGTTTCGCGTCCAATGATGACCAGATGTCCATCGACGACACCCTGCACGCCGCGTCCTTCGACGTTTTTAAAGGATTCCGGGGTGGGCAGGTCCCCGACGCGTTGGGTGGCGCCGCGGGCGATGGCCTGGGCGATGGGGTGTTCCGAAGCGTCCTCAAGCGCCCCTGCGACGCGGAGCAGTTCGCTCGTGTCGGTGCCAGGTGCGGTGTGCACGCCTTGCAGGGTCATCTTGCCGGTAGTGACTGTGCCGGTTTTGTCCAGCAGTATGGTATCGACCTTGCGGGTGGATTCGAGCACTTCCGGGCCCTTGATCAGAATGCCCAGCTGGGCCCCGCGGCCGGTACCCACCAGCAGTGCGGTCGGGGTGGCAAGGCCCAGGGCGCACGGGCAGGCGATGATCAGCACGGCTACGGCGGCGGTGAAGGCTGCCGTCACCGGGAACCCTGCACCAAGCCAAACCGCCAGTGTGCCAACAGCGATGGCGATCACGATGGGCACGAACACTCCGGAAATCCGGTCTGCCAGCCGCTGGACTTCGGCCTTGCCGGACTGGGCGTTCTCAACGAGCTGGGCCATTTGCGCCAGCTGTGTGTCCGAACCGACCCGGGTGGCGCGGACGACTAAGCGGCCTCCGGAGTTGACCGTGGCGCCCGTTACCGTATCCCCTTCTCCGACTTCCACCGGAACGGACTCGCCGGTGAGCATGGATTCATCGACGGCGCTGCGGCCGCTGACAACGACGCCGTCGGTGGCAATTTTCTCGCCGGGACGAACGATGAACTCATCACCGACCGATAGCTGGTCGGTGGGAATGCGGATCTCGAAGCCGTCGCGCAGTATGGCCACGTCCTTGGCGCCCATCTCCAGCAGGGCGCGCAGCGCCGCGCCGGCCTCGCGCTTGGATCGCTTCTCAAAGTAACGTCCCGCCAAAATGAACAGGATTACCGCCGCACCCACTTCCAAATAGATGTTGCCCGCGCCATCGGTGGGAGCAACGGTCAGTTCGAAGGGGTGTGTCATTCCCGGTGTTCCGGCCGTGCCGAAGAACAGGGCATAAAGGGACCACAGGAACGCCCCCGAGGTGCCCATGGAGATCAGGGTGTCCATGGTCGCGGCACCGTGGCGCAGGTTGGTATAAGCGGCCTTGTGGAAGGGCCAACCGGCCCAGAGGATCACTGGAGCGGCCATCGCCAGGGACAGCCACTGCCAGTAATTGAATTGCAGGGCGGGGATCATAGCCATCGCGATAACGGGGATCGCGAGTACGGCGCTGCCGATAAGCCGGTGTTTAAGTGACGTAAGTTCGGCGTCGGGCCGGTCGCTGTCTTCCCCGCCCTGCTGCTGTTCCCGCCGTGCGCTGGGCAGGGCTGCGGTGTAACCGGTCTTCTCCACCTCAGCGACAAGGTCCTGAGGATCATATCCGGCAGGGGCGGTGATACGTGCTTTCTCGGTAGCATAGTTCACCGAAGCGATGACGCCATCGAGCTTATTGAGCTTGCGTTCGATCCTGTTGGCGCACGAAGCGCAGGTCATCCCGCCAATCTCAAGTTCGATGTCGATGCCCGGCACCTGCTGGAAGGCCGCGGTTTCAGACATTGGATACTTCTTTCTCCCCACGCGGGTCCTGACCTGTCCGGCCGGGGTCCTGGGGGATGGTAGGGGGTGGGTCAGTGATCGCCATGCCCGTCGTCAGCTGCGCTGTCGGTGGGAGTGCTCCCGGGGGTGACCGTTGCGGAAGGCTCCGATGCTGGCGTCGGGACTGGCGCTGATCCGGTGGTGTCCAAAACGAACCGGGCGGAATGGACTTGCCCGTCGACCTGGAAATCGAAATAGAGGTAGTAGCGGCCAGGGGTCGGAGCGGTGGTTGCGAATTTCACTTCGGGCCCGGAGACTTCACCGTTGACCGGTTCAGCACCTTCAGGGTGGGTGTGCAGGTAGGCTAAGTCCCCCGCACGCAGCGCCACCAGGTGCCCGTAGGCCCCCAAGTAAGGCTGCAGGCTGGTCACCGGCTGGCCGTCGCGGCTGATACCGACCGTCAGAGCCGAGGCCGATCCGGCCTTCAGGCCACCGTTCAGGGAGACCTGAAACCCGTGGACTTCATCCTTGACGGACATTTCCGGGGCTGCCGGGTCAAAGGCCCCGGCTACGTCCACGGTCCGGGTCAGCGTCACGCCCTCACCGGCCCCGGCCGGCACCACGTCGGCGTAAATCCGGTACGTGCCTGCCGCTTCCCACTGCCACGGCAGCGACCAGCGCCCGGCCTCGTCCATCACCGGGTGCACATGACGGTAATGGGATCCGTCAGAGCGCACCACAATCAGGTGGACCTGCTTTTCGTGCGAGGTCTCAAACTGCGTCACGGGGGACCCTTCAGGTCCGGTGATCGTAAACGCCAGCTCCCCGGCAGTTCCGATTGCCGCGGGGGCGGAGATTCCACCGAGCAGGTAGCCGTCCCGCTCGGCGGTGACGCCCTTTACCGGGGACCCGGCCACGGCGCCTACAGCCGGCGCCGAGTGTCCGGCACCGGCGTGTCCACCGGAAGAATCTTCCGCGGACCGTGCCCAGGCAGTTACTGCCTGGTCCGGCACTACGGCTCCTGCTGCTGCGAAGGCGCCGGTGAAGACCACGGCGAGTCCCGCTGCGTACGCGCCCAGTCGTCCGGCTGCGTTCATGCCGACCGCACCCCGTGGTAGCCGGCCGTTTGAACAGCTGCCATGACAGCGGCGTCGTCAACGGTTCCGTTGCCATTGACCACGAGCTTGCCGGTTTGGTGGCTGACCTCTACGGACTCGACGCCGGGCACTTCCTGGACTTCTTCGCGAATGGACATCTCGCAGTGACCGCAGGTCATGCCGGTTACCTGGAATTCAGTGGTGACCATGGTCTTCTATTCCTTTCATTTATACCCCTTGGGGGTATGTGTATAGTTGCTAAGGTACCCATGGGGGGTATCAAAGTCAAGCAGGCTACAGCTAGGAGACTGGAATGAATCAGCGGGGAATGGTCATTGTTGGTGCGGGAGCAGCCGGAATGAGCGCAGCAACTACACTGCGGGCCGAAGGCTTCAAAGGGCCGGTGACGCTGATCAACGGTGAGCCACACCAGCCCTACAACCGGACCATGGTCAACAAGGGGGTCCTGCCAGGCCTGCTTACAGTTGAGCAGATTACCCAGCCTGGAGTCCGTGCGCTGGGAGGTGATCTTGTCCAGGCCCGTGCTGCCGCTGTGGATACCGACAACTCAGTACTTATCTTGGAGGACGGCCGCAGCGTGCCGTACGCGGCCCTGATCGCATCGACGGGCAGCGCCCCGCGCCCGGACCTCCGGATGTCGGCCGCCCCTGACCGGCTTTTCCACCTTCACACAGCAATTGACGCCGCACGGTTGCGCAAACAGCTCGGTAAGAACCCATCGAGCAAGACGGTCACGGTTCTGGGCGCGGGCTTCATCGGTGCCGAAGCCGCCAGCTTCCTCGCCGAAGCCGGCGCCCGCGTTCACCTAATCTCTCGATCCGCTTTGCCGCTGGCCGCTGCGCTGGGGACACGAATCGCCCAGCAAATCGCCGAACTCCACCGGCTGAATGTGAATAGCTACTTCGGTCAGGACATCACGGAACTCAGCGCCGAACCAGCTTACATACGCGCCACGCTCAGTAACGGTCAAGTCTTGGAATCCGACCTTGTCGTCATTGCCCACGGCACGGTGCCCGGCTCGGCGTGGATCACTAAGGGTGACAAGGGAATCGGCGTCGACTCCCGCCTCCGGGCCCTTAGTCACGAACGCGTCTATGCCGCTGGCGGTGTCGCCCTTCACACCACCAGCGTCGGGCAGCTCTACCGCATCGACCACTGGGATGCGGCCGTCGCCCAGGGCGCCCACGCCGCGCGCGCAGTTCTGCATGACCTCACCGGCGCACCCGACCCCGGCCCTTACACCCCCGACACCGGGTTCACACTCACCGTCCACCGGCATGCCGCGGCCGCTTACGGTACGATCTCGCCCGGCAGCCAGGAGCGTCAGCTCGAAACCGGCGATCCCGATGCGGTGCTGACCAGTTTCCACGAACCCGGTGGCGCCATGACAGCGGTGGCCGGACTTGGTGCCTTCAGCGAGCTGCTCGCCGCGCGAAGCGAGATCGCCATCCCTGTCTCTGATGGGATCCCTTGCTGATCAGGACACCGATGACGTTCGCGACCTCACCTCAAGCCTCCGCTGCCCAGCGGCACTCGCCCCTTCACCGGAAAGACGACGACCCTATGAACCGTGCTGGAGAGCCGGTGAGCCGGATGGATCCGATGACCCCCGCAAAGGCTGCGGGAGCAGCCTGGGACATGGTGACCGACGTCGTTGCCCGACAGGTAGAGCCCGGCCACATGGCAGTCACCATGGCCCTGTCCCCCACACTGCCCGAGCGCACCCGCGCACTGGTCTCGATCGCGATACAAGCCCGCCAGGAGTGCGGCCCTTGCCTGGCCTTCCACGAGTCCACTGCCCGGTCTGCCGGCGCTAACGAGGTTCTGATCGAAGCAGCCCGCCTCGGCACTTCTCCAGACCCTGCGGTCGCCACGCTGATCGAGATAGCTCTGGCCATCCATGCCAGTTCCACCACCATCATGGCCGGGCAGGTCGTAGCCCTACGCAACGTCGGATACACCAGCCGCGAGATCGCCGACGCCGTGTTGGTCATCGCTCAGAACGTAGTCCTTGGCGCGTTCCATGGCATCACCAATTTCCATGCGGACCGCGTTTCGCAGCCCCTTGGCTCCTGCCCAGACCCCGTCACCGCAAGGGCGCAGAAGCGGTCCATCCCAGCTCCATCAAACCACCGATAAAGGAGAAGACCATGTCCACCATTAACCTCACCGAACAAGATTTCAGCCGCACCATCGAAGACAACAACATCGTCATGGTCGATTTCTGGGCCAGCTGGTGCGGCCCATGCCGGATGTTCGCCCCTACTTACGAAGCGGCTTCCGTGAAGCACACCGATATCGTCTTCGCCAAGGTCGACACTGAGGCTGAACAGGCACTGGCCTCATCGGCCGGGATCACCTCCATCCCCACACTGATGGTCTTCAGGGAAGGGGTTCTGGTGTTCTCCCAGCCCGGAGCCATGCCGGGCGGTGACTTGGAAAAAGTCATCGAGGGCGTCAGGGAGCTCGACATGGCCAAGGTACGTGCAGACCGGTAAGCGCACCGGTCTGATCCGGCTGGCCGTGAAGAAGCCGGCCGCACCCCGGTCCTACCTTTCGCCAGCTCTCCCCGTACTGGCCAAGGGATGACCGGCGCCATCGGGGAATCAATCAGGAAGGTCATGAAAATGATGCATGCGCGTATCGCGACAATGGTGGAAGTTGGCCACCTAACTTTCATTGATTCGACGCTGGAAGCCAAAGGCTTGCACGTCACCCTTCGCGCAAACATCACCCGGCGGTAGCACATGTCCGCCGATACCTTCCCCGATACCAACCCCGCCCGCACTCTGCAACGGAAAGTTCTCCGCGTACTGGCCATGGCCCAGATCCTGGGAGCAATCGGCACGGGAGCCACCATGAGCCTCGGGGCGATGCTGATCACTGACGTCTCAGGCTCTTCAGCCTGGTCCGGTATGGCTATGACGATGGGGGCTCTGGGCGCTGCGCTGCTGGCGATACCCCTTGCCCGTCTGGCACAGGCCAAGGGCAGGCGTGTTTCGCTTAGTACAGGAGCGTGGATCGCTGTGGCCGGCGGGGTAACTGTGATCGTCTCAGCCACCATGACAAATCTGCTGCTGCTGCTGGTTGGCATGACACTGATGGGCTCGGGTTCCGCACTGAACCTGCAGGCACGCTTCGCCGCAACGGACCTCGCTACCGAAGCAACTCGGGGACGGGACCTTTCCCTTGTTGTTTGGTCTACAACCATTGGGGCAGTAGCCGGCCCGAACCTATTCGAGCCCGGAGAAAGACTGGGCCAGGTCATGGGGATGCCACCGTTCACCGGCGGGTTCATCATTGGCGGCATCGCGCAGCTGCTGGGCGCCGCCGTCTACCTCATTGGCCTGCGGCCGGATCCGCTGCTCACCGCAGCTAAGGCCCACAGTGCTGGGGGAGCTTCCGTGCGCCGGACTAAAAGAACTTCAGTCGGTGGTTTCAGTCTGTTGAGATCTTCACCGGCCGCGAAACGCGCGGTGCTCGCCCTGGCCCTAAGTCACGCCGTCATGGTCGCGCTCATGGCCATGACACCCGTGCACTTGACCGGACATGGCGCCTCCCTGAGCCTGGTCGGGCTAACGATCAGCCTGCATGTGATCGGCATGTTCGCGTTCTCCCCCGCCTTTGGCTACCTCACGGACAGGTTTGGCGGACGCGTGGTTGTCTTGACGGGGCAGTGCACGCTCCTTGCAGCCTTGTTGCTGACCATGCTGGGATCCGACAACCACCTTTTGGTATCGGTGAGTCTATTCCTGCTGGGCTTGGGCTGGTCGGCCTCCACTATGGCTGGCTCCGCCATGGTCAGCGCAGCGGTCGAGCCCGTTCATCGACCTCGGCTACAGGGCATTTCGGATTCACTCCTGAATCTGGCAGGAGCCGCAGGCGGCGCCGCCGCGGGCCCCATTCTCGCACTTATTGGATTCAACGGGCTAAGCACCGCCCTCATTGTCCCGGTGGCCGTGGCGGCCATAGCCCAGATGGACCGCAGATGAAAGGAAGCGCTATCCGCAGGCGCAAGGCCACGGTCCTATGTCTGCCATCGGGTGTGACGGGATGGTCACTTCGAGGGCTGTCTGCTCTTGTGCTGGGCGTTAGTGGCTGCCTGAGGATTCGCTGGCTGAACCGCTCGCCACTTCATCCAGGAAAATGGATGCCAGACCAGCCCACGGAGGGGCTGGGAGAGTACGCATCTGAAGTTCATGCATCCACGGGCCCCGGATCCAGCAGCTTCTTCAAGGTTTCTGAGCTCGCGAGGTCGTCTGTGAACAGTGATGTTCGTCTTGAACCGGAACCGTATGGTTGGCCTAAGCCGTGGTTCGCAGTTCGCGTCCGCCTCGACCACAACTTCCACCCTGGCGTTCGGCTTCTCCGCGGCCCAGTGCTGCGCGCGGGCGCGTTCCAAAATAGTCACCGTCGTAGAAACCGGAGTTCTCGACCCCAGCCAGGGGTCAGGTGCGTCGGTCAACGTCCAACTGAGCCGAGCGACTTGCGGGATCAGGTAGGACGGGCATGAGGCCCGACCTCATTTCGATTGCCACGCCCGGGAGCGTCGCTGTCCAGAAGTGCTTCATAGCGGCCCGGGCCAACCGCGTCACAGAGATGCCGACTTGTTTAGTCATCGCTGCCGGCTACAGGAGATCTACCGCATCTCCAGAACGACGACAAATTCTCTCTGATGTTTACGGTGATGACGAGACATTCGGGTGCTGCGCGCGTGCTTTGGTGGTCAGATGCCCTTGGAATTGAGGGGAGAGCGGTAGCCCGCTGGCCTGGTCAACCGGCCCAAATCCATTCGGCCCGGTGGCCCGGCGGAAGTTAGGGAATCCGGTTCCAGGAGAAGAAGGGACAGGATTCTGGAACGCGGCGGAACGGCAGCGGTCTGCCTCCGACAGTCCAGTAATGGTGGCTTCAATGTCTTCCAGGGACTGCCGGATCCATGCGAGGGCGGCCAAGTCCTCGAAGCTTTGGGCAGGGTGATTCGACGACGCCCCCAAGAGCGCAGTCAAGCGGCTGATCTTGACCGAAACTTCGAGGATCAACGGTTGAATTATTGCTTGGGATTCGTTTCGCGGTAGGTGCGCGAAGGCTCCTTTTCCAATGCCGCCGCACGAATTAGCGATCAT
This sequence comes from Arthrobacter sp. UYCu712, assembly GCF_040547005.1. Classification (NCBI taxonomy): domain Bacteria; kingdom Bacillati; phylum Actinomycetota; class Actinomycetes; order Micrococcales; family Micrococcaceae; genus Arthrobacter; species Arthrobacter sp. UYCu712. The sequence continues at coordinate 108,308 of NZ_JBEPOZ010000012.1, read as the reverse complement.
CAATCTGCCTTTCGGATTGTTCAAGGTTTTGATACTTTCGGAAGTGCTCCCCGGTACGCCAAAAAAGAGAAGTTGCGGGTGGGTTCGGCTCGCCGTAGATCTTCCGCGCCGCTGGCACACCGGTCCGCCACCGGAATGGGTCCGCGACGCGGACAACCTGCGGTTCTGCAAGCTTGGGCATAGCTTCCGAACAGCGCAGTCAGAAACGAAACGGCAATTTCCACCGTCACTTTCTCCACGCCCCCGGTGGCCGAGTCCTTCGTTCAGCTACGAAGGGTCCGTTTACCCGCTTCAGGTTGCCGGGTCCTACATGCATTTCTGCTCGAGGATCCGGCAACCTGCCGTGGCGATTGCCTATTTCGTGTCAGTCAACACCCGGCTGTTGCGGCGAGACGAAGCCACGGCTTCCGAGGGAATCACGAGGGTTGGTCGGGTGGCATGGTGAAGGACGTTTGCCGATGTGCTTCCTAACAGGGTTGCCTTGAAACCACGCAACCCGCGGGAGCCAAGAACGATCAAATCGACGTTCTTTTCTTCGGCCGTGTCCACTATGACTTCGGATGCTGTGGCCATCGTGGAAGAGACTAGCGGTTCAACGATCAGACCGAGCCTGCGGGCCAGTTGAGCGCCATCGGCGGCAATCTGTTCTGAAACGTCAAGCGCTGCAGCGTCGAGTTCCTTTAATTCCTCCAGCGCCGGATGACCTTCCAGATGCGAGGCGAAGCCCTCCAGCGGTTGGCGGGCGTAGAGCAGTACTGCTGTAGCGCCGGGAAAGAGGCTGGCGACGGTTTGGATTGCACTCTGTGCGTTGGGTGACCCGTCGTAGGCGATTAGCAGTTTAGGGGTGGACATTTGTGCTTCCCTTCTCATCATTAGTGGTCGGACTGGTTGCGGGTGGTCTGCCTATGGGGATGACTCGGCGAGGGCGCGCCGATTCACGGCCCGTCTCGGGCCGCTACACCGAGATTGACTCGTCGGAGGCAGGGGTGGAGGCCCGTGGTTTAGTCATCGCAACGGCTGTGATCACTGCTCCCACTAGTGCAATAATTCCTGCGCCGATGAAGGCTGCGGAGTACCCCTGGGTCAGCTCGACCCGGGAGGGGTCAGTACCGGAGATGCCGTAAACGATCGCCGTGAGGGCAGCGAGCCCAAGTGCGGAGCCGATCTGATAGCTGGTGCTCACGAGCCCCGAGGCAACGCCTGTCTCGGCGGGCGGTGCCGCGTTGATCGCGGTACCGAGAGAAGGGATGAACGCCAGTGACATTCCGAGGGCGGCCAGCAGCGATGCGGGTAGAACGTCAACAGCATAATTGCCGTCAGGACGGACGAAGGAAAGCCAACCAAGACCTGCCGCCAGTACGAGGAGGCCGGTGACAATCAGCGGTTTCGCGCCGAACCTTCCCTGAAGCCGGGGTGCCCACGCGATCATGACGAGAACTACGAGGCCGGTCATCGGGAGAAGCGCGGCGCCGGCTGCGAAGGCAGTTGCGCCGAGAACCTGCTGTAGGTACAGGTTCAGGAAGAACCACATGGATACCCATGCCGCGCCCAGCAGTAGCTGGGCGGTGTTGGCGGCCCCGAGCTGGGGTGCGCGAAGCAGTCCGAGGCGCAGCAAAGGGTTGCCGCTTCGTGCCTGGATGATGAAGAAGATCGCGAGCAGGACGAGGCCTCCGGCCAGCACGCTGAGGGTGGGGAACGTGAGCCACCCGATCTCCGGGGCGTTAATAACGGCGTAGACGGTCGCGGCGAGCCCGGCTGTCACTGTGACGGCCCCGGCTATGTCAATTGACCCCGACGCCTTTCCGGCGGTTCGGGGCAGTGTCGTTGCTGTAAATGCGAGTACGAAGACCGCGATCGGTATCATGACGTAGAACACCCACGGCCAGCTCGCATATTCGGTCAGCACTCCTCCCAGGAAGACGCCTGCAGTGCCTCCGATTGGCGCCGCGGCACCGTAGACTGCGAATGCTTTGGGAAGGTCGGACGTGCCGCCAAAAAGCATCATCAGCAGAGTAAGTGCCGCTGGTGCGATCAGTGCGGAACCGGCGCCTTGGATAGCGCGGCCTGCGATCTCGAGTCCGACAGTGTTGGCTGCTCCGGCAAGCAGCGATCCCGCGATCAGGACGAGCCAGCCCAACACAAAGATCTTCCGCGCGCCGAAGGCGTCCGCAAGACGACCTCCCAGCAGGAGTAGGCCGCCGAAGGCGACCACGTAGGCGTTGAACACCCACGAGAGTGACTCAGGTGTGAACCCGAGGTCTTTTTGAATATCGGGCAGAGCGACACCGATGATCGAGGTGTCCATGATGACGACGAACTGCGCTGTAGCGATCAGCAACAGGCCGAGCCACCGCTTAGCTGGCGGTAGGGGTGGTTGGGTAGACATTTTGACTTCCTCCTGAAAACTACGGACGGTAGACGCCCTACATTACCCATACGGGGTATGGGTGCAGCTCATGGTATACCCATAGGGGGTATATGCGTCAAGCTCTTGAATGCTGCTGGAGTGACTGGCGCTTCATCACCAAAGTAAAGCCTTTTGCGGTGGTCGGCTGCGCCAAAACTTCTTCGGAGGGTTCCAGAGGAAGGGGCCGGGTTGTACCTCCGAACAGAGGGAGGTTACAACCCGTCACGCCGATGTGGAGTGCGCGGCCTCCGGGAATGAGCCGTCCAAAACAATCCGATGTCAGCAGTCCTGCGCACCCGGAGCGTTTTCCGCGTGAAGTGCGCCGCGCTCAAGTTATTTCAGGGGTATCTGAGCTTCTACTCCCAAGACCACTCAAGCGAAGCCGGCCGACAATTCGTCCAAGATCGACTCACAGCAGGTGACAGCTTGATCTACCTTGCCTTTGCCGATGAATACCCCGTCGGGGTAGCGCAGGTATACCCGACATTCTCGTCTCTTTCGCTGGCACGATCATGGGTCTTGAATGATTTGTTTGTGGACTCCGCTGCGAGAGGTTCCGGCGTGGGCCGCGCGCTTCTACGCACCATCACTGCCGAAGCAGCCGCCGCCGGTGCCGTAAACGTTGCCCTGGAAACTGCTGGGGACAACTCCCGCGCTCAAGGGCTCTATGAGTCGGAAGGATTTGTCGCCGAGACGGACTTCCGCCACTACAGCCGTCCCACAAGCCTGACGTGAGAACCGCAGGGACTGCCCCTCATGGAGCACGAGTGGCGTGTTGATCTGTTGAACACCGGTATCTGAATACCGGTAGCTTGTCAGATTCAGTCAACGCTGCGGACTGGCATGCGACCTTCACCAGGCGACCGGCTCGCGGGCGCGAGCCGACAAGTGAGTGATGTGCAGGATTTGCGTTGTGTCCGTTGCGCGAAAGGCGTGCATGGCCAAGGCCTTCAGTTCGGTCAGCCAGAGGGCTCGTGGGGATTCCGCTGGGGTGAGCGGCTCTCTCGATCGCGTGTAGCCCTCTCCCAGCGTTCCAGAATCCCTACATCCGTATCGCAGCGTCACGCCAAACTGCACTGAAAAACTCGTCCCGGGCTGCCCAGCGGTACCTGAAGCGCGCTTCGTCAGCTTTACAGAAGGTCCATTATCGGCGACTAAAGATTGGTTGGGGGAGTAACCGCGAAGAGACTGTCCTGGCGTTTTGCTCCAGTCATGCTCCGCAAGACCTCTGGGCCTCAGAACTGATCTGTAAGCTCCCGCACCACCCCGTGAGCTACCGTGCCAGCGTTAGGAAAAGATGCTGTTGTGGTGACCCACAGAACTGGGAGTGGACCGTAAGCTACTCAGCCATCCCAAAGTAGGCAACGATGGCGCTCTGAAGACCGGCCAGCTGGGCATGCGACATAGTCCACAGTCTTCCGACTTCTGGATCCTTCCTAAACGTGACCTGTACCTGGTCCGTCGAGAATATCTTTCGGTTGTTGTCCTCGACGGTGAACCATGTATCACGCATTTGATTCTTTTCCTTAGTAATAGATCTTGCCGTTTTAACGCCTTCTGCAATGGTGTGGCTCAGGTCCACGACGCGTCGGGTGTTACTTGGAGCTGTAAGAGGGAAAATTTCCATACGTACGACCCTGTCAGCCGGGTTCTGGAAAAAGTATGGGCAGAATTGCCGCGTATCAAAACGATTCTGCCGACGGCCTCTTTCACCTGTACAGCGATGGCCATGCACAACGTGGTGGCTCTGGCATTGCCGGAAGTAGTGGCATTCGATCTCGCAATACCGGCCCAAGTTTTCGGCCACGTAGACGAGCGAGAGCGGTATTCGTTCAAGGTGTGCGCCGCAGAGCCTGGTCTGGTTCCCACAACGACGGGCTACGCCATCCAAGTAACCCATGGTCTTGACGTACTTCACACTGCTGGCACTGTGGTCGTTCCGGGTTTCAGTCCGTTGGACGACCCTCCGGAAAAAGTGAGTATTGCGCTCCGCCAAGCCCGTCGTCGTGGAGTGCGAATCGTCTCCGTTTGCACGGGGCGCGTTCGCTCTGGCAGCCGCAGGGCTCCTGGATGGGAAGCGCGCCACAACTCACTGGCTGGATGCCGGACGGCTGGCCGCACTGTATCCGTTGACGACGGTCGATGCTGACGTGCTCTACGTAGATGAGGGCGGGGTTTGTACCAGCGCTGGTGTTGCCGCCGGGATAGATCTTTGCCTCCATCTGGTCAGGAACGATTTTGGAACCGAGGCTGCCAACAGAATTGCCCGCCGAATGGTCGTCGCGCCACACAGGGAAGGCGGACAGGCTCAGTTCATCGAGAATCCTGTCGCTGTCCCGATTGGACTCTTCGGAGCGACTTGTTTGTGGGCTCGGAGGAACCTCTCCAGCCCTATATCGGTCGGAGACTTGGCTGGCCATGCCGGATGGGCACCGAGCACGTTTGCCCGGCGGTTTCTGGCGGAAGCGGGCGTGACACCGCTGAGGTGGCTAACGGGGCAACGGATGGCGGAGGCCCGAAGGCTCCTTGAAGTCAGTGATCTGACCGTGGAAGCCATTGCCCGCCGTTGTGGCCTCGGCACTTCGACGAACATGCGGCTGCATTTCATGCGCGAGCTTTCAATGACGCCCACCAGTTACCGGCGACTGTACCGTGCGGATCTGGCCCCTGGCCGTACTTAGTCCTGCCGGTGCTGTACTAACAATGTTGCCGTAGTCGTTCATGGCCATTACCGCCTTCCTCGGCCGCGAGAAAGCTTCGACTGTCCTCGGCCCTGATCGCCGGAAGGACCGCCCGGGTGAGTCCGGCCCGATTGCCCAAGCCGATGTCTTTGAGCACCGCCACTGTCGATTTCGTTGCTGGTGCAACGTTGGCAAACGTCGATTTTGGTTGCCTCTCCTAACGAAATGCCGGTGGGTGACATCGCGTCCACGCCGTGCAACAACCCGGCGGGCACGGGCATCCGTAAGCCGGCGGAGCCGAAATGGCACACGCGTAGTACCGCGGTACCACATGCACTTGCTGGGAAGTATCCGCTGGACCGATGTTTGGGAAACGGGCAATCCGTAGCGTGAAGAGCAACGCAGGGCGCACGCACGGTGGCAGCCCGCACGTCCACAGAATCGAGACCCCGCTCATGGCCTCCCGCTCACGACGCCTTTTCTACTCCGCTCTCTCGGTGGCATTATCCCTGACCGCTGTGGCTGCGCTGGCCTTCGCCGGCGCAGCAGTGGCTGATGCGCAAAGCCATGTCACGCCGCCACAGCGGGGCCAGCAAGGATTCCCGGCGAACCGGCCATCCTCCTCGGGCGAGATCGTTGTCGCCGTTGTCCTGGGCTCGTCTGGCACCGTGGGGAGCGACGTTCTGGCTCCCTACGAGGTGTTTGCCAGCTCCCCGGAATTCTCCGTCTACACGATTGCAGCGCAGGCAGATCCTGCGCCAGTTGACGGAGGTCCTGCGATTGTGCCGACGTACACGTTTGAGGACGTTCGATCGGGCAGGGCCCGGAAGCCGGATGTCGTCGTTGTCCCGGCCGTCGGTGCTCCGGAGGGGCCGGAAGAAACCGCGATGCGGGAGTGGATCGTGGAGCAATCAGGCAGCGGAGCGCGCATCCTTGGCGTCTGCAACGGATCAAACGTCCTTGCAGGGACCGGTATCCTCGACGGACATAAGGCGACAGGCCACTGGTCACGTCTGGGTTATCTGAAGAAGAGCCATCCCCAGGTTCATTGGTCGGAAGGCCTGCGATACGTTCAGGACGGCATGATCACCACCACAGCCGGTGTCACGTCCGGCATTCCGGGCGCGCTGAAAGTCATGGAGGACCTGGCCGGCGCTGACGAAGCGGAACGGGTCGGCCGCCTGATGAACTATCCGGGCTGGTCGCTCACGGCGTCAGAATCTATACCCGTTCAGTCCTTCGCACTCTCGGACATCCCCGTCGGACTCAACGCCCTCGTCCCGTGGTTCCGGCCGACGATCGCCGTCGGCCTCTTCAACGGAGTAGGAGAAGCCGACGTCGCCAGCGCGTTCGAGGTCTATAATATGTCTTTTGCAGCCCGCGCCGTGCCGATCGCCGCGACGGAGACGGTCACCACCAAGCACGGTATGGTTCTCCTCACAATCCCGGAAACCCGGGCACCCCAAGTGGACAGGGTCATCGCCCCGGGCGCGGCCCGGGGCGAGGACATCAACCGCCAGCTGAGGGACTGGGCTGCGTCCCGCAACGTTCCCGCCGATGCCTTTGCTGGCGCTGATGGTGTGCTCGGCTTCGATGGTGCCTTGGAGTATCTGGCGCAGCATACCGACCGTGCCACGGCCCTGTCGGCAGCCAAGATGATCGACTATCCCACTACGCATCTGAACCTTCCGGCTGGTGGCACCTCTGTCCGGGTTCCGGTCCTGATCGTGCTCGGCCTGCTGCTCGCCATCCTCATCGGTGCCCTGCCGGCGGTCGCTCGCTCCGCCGTCCGGCGGCGGGCAGAGGGGCAGATGAAATGAGCCGGTACATCCCCGATTTCCGTAAGCGCCCGGCCGCCTCCCTGGGTGGGGCCGCGCAGGCCGCCCCGAAGGTCCGGACGGGATACGTCTACTTCGCCAGGCACTTCGGTGTGATGGTTGCGTTGATGTACGGGGGAATGTTCGTGCTGGACCCCGTCTACGAGATGGCGGTCGCCCTTGCTGGAGTCGACGACCCGTGGGGCCGGCTGCCTGTCCTCTCGAACATCATCATGGCGTTCAACATGATTGTGCCGATGGTCCTGTACATGCGCCATCGGCGCCACCAGCGGCGGGCCATCGTAGAAATGTCGGCAGCGATGCTTCTTCCAGCAGCCCTGACAACGATCCCCTACCTTCTGGGGGTTATGACAGCCGGGGCACTGATGTCTCTCAGCCATGCAACAATGATCCCGCTGATGGCGATCGCCATGATGCTCCGCTTTCGCGAATATGCCGAACACAAGCAGGGGCATGGATTGCCCTCCAGCGCACAGGAGAGTGGTTTGTAATGCCGTTGGATCAGCTTTCCGCAATACTCGCCTGCGCGCTTCTGGCAGGCCTGGCCGTCTTCCAGGGCGCTCTAATTGCCGGGGCTCCGCTCGGGAAGATGGCGTGGGGCGGACAACACCGTATCCTCCCGGCCAACCTCAGAATCGGGAGTGCGGTCTCCATAGGCCTGTACGCACTCTTCGCCTATGCCGCGCTGGCCAAGGCTGGCGTGGCACCGCCGTTGATAGGCGAATCCTTTACGTCGGTCACCATGTGGGTGATGACGGCTTACTTCGCGCTAGGCGTCCTGATGAACGGCATCTCCCGCAGCAAACCTGAACGCTTCGTGATGACCCCCATTGCAGCTTCCCTTGCAGCCCTCTACCTGGTCCTTGCACTCCAATGAACTTCGACGCCGGCACTACCCGTGACCCGCCAACTGAAGACCGGAGGACCTTTATGCACGTCACGACCGGTAGAGTCCGAGGCATGACCGGGGCAGGAGACGGGAAGGGCAAGGTGGCGTCGGCGGAACCGGCTTTGCCTCTGCCGGGCCCCCTTGGCGCGATCAGGCAACGCCCATGGCGCTCCCGCCCCCGAATGGCAGACCTTCTGATCGCTGCCTTGTACGCAGGGCCGGCCCTGGCGGCGACCGCGATAGTGCACGAGACCAATGGCCTAGGGTTCGTTCTCCAGTTGCTCGCTGTGGTGATTTCCGGAACTGCCCTGCTTTTCCGTCGGCGGGCTCCGGTATCTTCGTTGGCCGCCACCGCGGGCATCATGCTCATTACGTTCCCGGCGCCGACAAGCTTCGCAGCGGTGGCGACAGCCATGGCACTGTACGCCGTCGCCGTTTACAGGTCGACCCGGCACGCAGCCTTTGCTCTGCTGGGAACCAGCGGCGTCCTCCTTCTGGCCGCGGTCCTCCTGCCCGGGTCAATAGTTGACCCGGGCCAGGCCGGCCAGGCAATCGCAGTGCTCGTGATCGCGGCATTGATCGGCTTCAACGTCCGCTCGCGCCGCAGCTACGTGGCCGCCCTCGTGGACCGCGCCGACCGGCTGGTGCGGGAACGGCAGCACCTGGCCAGCCTCGCCGCAGCCGCTGAGCGGAACGCGATCGCCCGGGAGATGCACGATATCGTCTCGCACGGGTTGGCGGTGATGATTTCCCTCGCCCATGGTTCTGCAGAGATTGCCCCCTCTGATCCTGCCCGCGCCGCCGCGGCCATGCGCCAGGTGGCCGAGACGGGCCGCACCGCGGTGGCGGACATGCGCCGGATGCTCGGAGTGCTGAACGTAGGCACCACCGGGAAACCACCCGGCACGGTAGTGCCGGCGCCCGGCGTCGGGGACGTCCCGGTCCTGGTGGAGCTTTTCCGTTCCACGGGCCTTCCGGTGGCCCTGCGATCAGCCGGTGTTCCTCCGACCGACCCCGGGATCCAGCTGGCAATCTACCGCGTCGTCCAGGAGGGGCTCACCAATGCTCTTAAGTACGCGAGGGAAGCATCGGCGGTGGTTGTCGGCCTGCAGTTCAGCGCCGACGAGCTTACGGTCTCGGTGACCGACGACGGCGAACACGAGGTCATTCCTGCAGACCATCCCGGACGTGGCCTCGTGGGAATGCGTGAGCGCGTCGCGCTGTATGGCGGCACGATGCAGGCAGGCCCAATGGCAGGCCATGGATGGTCCGTGACCGCACGGTTCGTCCCGCAGGAGGGAGCCTCATGGAACCGGTAACTGCCTCACCCCGGCGACCGATCCGCGTGCTGCTTGTCGATGACCAGATTCTCGTCCGCATGGGATTCCGAATGGTCCTCGACGCCCAGGACGGAATCGAGGTCGTTGGTGAAGCCGCCGACGGCAGGATGGGAATCGAAATGTGTCGCACCTTTGCGCCGGATGTGGTGCTGATGGATGTGCGGATGCCTGGCATGGATGGCATCGGGGCCACCAGCACGATTGTTGAGGAGTGTCCGCAGTCCCGGGTTATTGTCTTCACGACGTTCGATCTCGACGAGTATGCCTTCGCGGCGCTCCGGGCCGGTGCCAGCGGCTTTCTGCTCAAGGATGTGGGACCAGCTGAGTTGCTTGCGTCCATCAGGGCTGTCGCCGGAGGAGACGCCGCCATTTCCTCCAGGGTCAGCCGCCGGATGCTGGACCTCTTCAGCCTACGGCTTCCCGCCGGTCCACCCGCCGGAGGCGATGAAGCCGTCGCGTCCCTGACCCCGAGGGAACGCGAAATCCTCTCCGCCATCGCCGGAGGACTTTCTAACACGGAGATCGGGGAACGCATGTTCGTGGCCGAGTCAACGGTGAAGACCCATGTGGGCCGTATCCTGATGAAACTCGGGCTGCGCGACCGCGTGCACGCCGTCATCTTCGCCTACGAACACGGCCTGAACGGCCAACGCCCGCATCACCACTGGGGGTAAGCGGGCGGGAGCCTAGTTTCGCAATTGAAACGCTCTGCGATATTCAAGCGGCGCCACACCTTATTACCGCCCGGAATCGCTGGCGAAAAGTCACGGGTGTCGCGAATCGAACGGCCCGGGCAGTCTCCGCTAGGGATGCGACATTTTCTTCCAGCAGCTGGCTGTCCTCGTCGATTCGCCAGGCGAGAGCCACCCCACGGATCGAGGTCGCGCAAGGCCCGAAGCGGTGCACCCCGGGAACATAAAGCATCCGCCAGCTAACCGCGAAACTTCGACAGGTGAAGCGTGATGATCCAGCCGGAGCCGAGCAGTGAGCGACTGAGAGGATTCGGACGATGATTGACGTCGGTGAACGGGCTGGGATCCGGCGATTGTATGTGTGTGTGCGAAATCGCCAGCCGGTTGGCTACACGGGCGGACATTCGGTCTTTCACGCCACGACCGCCGAAATTAGGGCCACCCTGACCATCCCGGATCTCTCAAGTGACCGCAGCTTCGATCCCAGGGAAATGATCCAATGGGACCTATGGTCTCCCACCGAGCGAATCATTCCCACGGGGGCACGGTGCCATGCCTTCGCCACCTGCGCTCACCATGGCCTCCGGCTATCCGCGCTGGCTCACGGCCCATGTGCTGACTTCCCGCACCACGGAGACCTGGTGGCGGGCATGTCATTGCTGTTGGAAAGCCTTATGGCGGTTCCAAGAAAACTCCTCTGGGACAACGAAGCCGGCAACGGCCCGGAATCGAAGGGCTTGGTTGAACGCGCCAGCCAATACCTGCAAGATCCCGCTTCTCTCCCGCTAGTGACATATTACCTGACTTGGGATGAGAACTCAGCGCCGGGAATTGGAAGCATCCGCCACATCTTTTTTGTCCGCTTCTCGCCATAGACGCTCAGGGCAGTCAGCACGACCGCTAGGCCAATAGCGACAGCAAACGCGACCACGGGATTGGTTGCGATCATGAGCACTGACGACATCGACGCAGCTAATCCATATCCGACGCCCTGAACGGCGTACATAACGGAGTACCCCGCTGCATGCAACTGCGGAGGCAGCAATTTTCGGAGGGACAGATTGCGGGTTACCAGCACACCCGATTGGAAAAGGCCCCCGATCGCCAAGGCGACTGCAATTGGTGCTACTTCATGCCAGATCAATCCCGTGCCGAAGGACGCTGCCGTGATTAGCAGGAATACGTGGCTCTGCGTTTCCGGCTTACCGGGCCACTTCCTCAAACCGTAGATTACCGCTCCGATGGCGCTGAAGACAGCGAAGCCGGTCAGGAGAGGGCCAGCCCAGCCGACGTCGATACCGCGGAACTCAAGCAGGGCCGGAAGCACCAGTTCAGCGCTGGAAAGCATCACCATGGCGGCTGCACTTGCAAGATATATTGGCCATCCGGCACTCAGAGTCGTTCCTTCGGCATGCGTGGGCTGAGCTTCCGGGTACGGTTCAGGCACGGTATTTTTTAAGGGAACAATCATAACTAGGACCGCGGAAGCCAACGCAAATGCTGCACCCACCCAGAGGGGTATTACAGAACTGGCATGCGAGGCCAGCGTCACGACGGCGGCAGGAGATGCAGCCCAGGTGATCTGGGTTAGCGTCGTTTCCAGGCTTAGAGCCCTGGGGACGTTGGCTTCAGTCGTCTGGGTTGTCAGCATCATCCGGACGGCGCCGGTGCTAGCAGCAGGGGCTGCTCCAGCCAGGAATGCTAGAAGAATAGGCAGCCACGCCGCTGCAGTTGCCGTCCACGTAATTGCAGCAAATGCCAGGGCCCCAATGGCCAGGCCTGCGCTAATTTCACGCTTTGAATTATTTTGGCTGTAACGACGACCAAGGACGGGCGCCCCGACCACTTCCCCCGCGACGTATACCCCTGCGAGTATCGCTCCGAAGGCGTAGCCACCGCCGGTATCCCTGACGAGAAAAACCAAAGCAAGGGGGGCCATGGCGACGGGCAACTTGCTGCTCAGGGCGACGGCGGCCCAAAGGAGGAATCGTGCTGCGGTGAATTCCCTATAGCCTGTCGCTGTCATCGTGAACCTCGCTGTCACGTATCGCTTCGTTGGTATTCGCCGGATTAGGCCGAGTGACTGTGTCAAGTATTTCTGGCCCTAAGAGGGCATGGTGGAAGTGCATCCTTATTGCAGAAATCGGAAAACGCTTGCCGTAGACGCCACTGCAGGGCAGGTCGGATCATGTTCAGCACAAAACCTGGCAGGCCCGATATTGTGTCCTCGCTGGAGCTCCACAGTAGCTCCGCAACCGAGGCAGACAAGTCCTGCACGCAGCGCACGCCTCGTCGATGAAGGAATCGCACCGAGCTCTATAGCCGTCCATACGCTCCCGTCAACTAAACAACGTGCTACTTTCACAGCCTTGGTTTCTTCCTGGTATCGGTACATGGGACAGCACCGCCTAAGTACGCGCCGTCGACGCCGGGCTCCTATGTGATCCGGGGCGGCCTGTTCGAGACTCCAATTTTCTGTTGTACAAGGTTTTGGACGCGCGACTCGACTTGCGTTGAAACGAATTCGGTGACGGCATCCACGACGCGTTGATCGGCCAGGACGCGGTTGTGACCGAGTCCTTCGGTGTACAATACCGAAGCGGAACCAGCGTGGCCGTCGGCAATGAGACCAGCCTGATCGATGCCGACTACAGCATCTGAGGAATCGTGTACCACGAGAAGAGGCATCCAGCTGCTGTCTGAATCAAGCTGGGACACAATCTGCCCCCACTCGAAGCTGCTGTCGACAAGCACCAGCTGATTGATCCGGTCTCGGAAGCGCACACGGGCCCGCGTCGGCAACCGGATCACTCGGGTAAAGGACGTCACGAGGTGCTCAAGACTATGCACACCGGCGATTGTCACCATCCGGCCCGTGGTGATCCCCATCCGCACGGCGTGGAAAGCGGCAAGAACGCCGAATGAATGCCCGACAACCGCATCGAAATGACCATAACGTGCTTCCAGTTCCCGAATGATGCCTGCCCATTCGACTACGTTGGAAGGCCCCTTCCCCGACGCCCCGTGGCCGGGAGCGTCAAACGAAACGATCATGTGACCACGGCTCATCAGTGCCTTCACAAGATGACTGAACCGGGACGCCCGGCTCCGCCAACCGTGCACAAGAAGAATAACCGAGTTACCGGTGCCCCAGGTGTACACCGTCACTGCCGTGCGGCCGAACACCACCTGCTCCACGGCGGCGGACTCGTGGATCTCTCGGTCTACGGCTCGGACGGAAGATGGCCTGCCAAGATGCCAAAACAGCACTGATGCTAGGCGGGCAGCGATGTAAGGGCTTACTGCGTCCAACAACCGCATCGCTACGGGAACGGTCCAGCTAGGCACGCTCATAAACACCTCTCCTACTACATGTGCGAACGTTCGTACAGTAACGTGTTTTCTGCCTGCTCCGCAACGCCGAAGAAAGGAAGATAGCCACGCCTGGTGCAGATGCACTACCTCGGCTGGCAGGTCGCCGAGTGATTCGATCTCCGGCCGGCAAGATCGGACCGCCCGAGAAGCAGTGGAACGGTCTGTCGATGTTGTACTGGCGCTTCCGATCGTGTCGAGCGAAAATTCCGATCCGGAGGAAAACCTACTCGGTGATTCCTCTCGCAGAGATAGGAGCCGATGTTCGGCGCGCGCACCCCGGGATAGGTGGCCCTTCCTACTGTTCGAGTGGTTCGAGGACCTGCCCCACACCGGATTGAGGGGCTGGTCATCAAGGGCAACGACCAGCCGCCCTACACACCAGGGGCCCGTTCCTGGCTGAGACTCAAGCACCGCGAAACCGTGGAAATCATCTGCGGAGCAGTCGTCGGGCCGATCACCGAACCCCGGGAGGTCGTGGCCGGGCTGGTCCTGGACGGGGAGCTGTGGATCGTCGGTAGGTCCACACCGTTGAAGACTGCAGCTGCGCGGAAATGGCGCCGTGGCCGCATTCCCCGGGGCGCCACCCCTGGCCCACGGAAAGGCACCGCCCTCGACCGGTTCGACAGCGACAAGGAACCGGTAAGGCTGACACTGGTCGAACCTGTGGCAGTGGGAGTCTCCGCCGATTCTCGTGAAGGATGTGCAGATCTTTGCGTCTAGGAAGGCTTTCGGGGTTGCCGGCAGATCAGTGCAGGACTCCACCACCGGTCCAGCATCGTCTGGACAAAGGCCTTCAGCTCAACGTGGCCGGCGATCTTTCCGCGACGAATCCGATGCGGGCGTCAGCAGCAGGCCTGATTTTCGGTTGTTGACGAGGTGCGCCAGAATTCCCGGAGGGCTAGAAATCGCCCAGCCCTAAGAACCCTCAGGCCATTCCGGATGTCCCGGCCTGCGGCGGATGTGGCAGCCCGGTCGCCGCGTAGCTGCCTGACGAGATGTTCACGCTCTTGGTGCTGCAGCTTCAGCCATTCCTCGGGTGGAATATAGTTCACGGAAGTTGTCCTCTCAATAGGCCCAAGGGCTATCAATATCGATATACATCAATATTGAAAGCTTCTCAGATATATCGACGTTCGTCAATGTAGCCTGTTGTCCTGCATGAAATTGGCGATTGTGCCGTCCCTGGCTTCGGCCGTATCGTCGCCGGAAGTGTCCGACGTCGCGGAAGTAACAGCTACATTCGCCGGTCGAGGGCGAAGATGTACCGGCCCCGGCTGCATTGGGATGAGCCCGCAAAACATCGGGATGACCGCCACGAATTAAGTTCGAATTCGAACGCAAACACCTTGGGTAAGGCGACGCGGCCGGGCGCCTTTCAGGGCCGCTATATCAAAATAGTCCGCTGATCTCCCGCAGCAGCCGTACCGGCGGGACGTCGTCCAGATGCGGGTTCATGCCCTGGAACCAGGCTTGATGTGGCCCCACGGCAATTGTCCAACAAGCGGTTGGACAATTGAGTCGGACCAGGCAGTAGCGAACCCGCGCAGGTGGGACCGGGAAAGTCCCCTCATTTTAGGGAACTTCGCCCTCAGGTTCTCGGCCAGCCGGCCCATGACTCCACTCCCCCAGTTCTCGACCTCCTGGCCCCAGTGGCTGAAGCTCTGGGCTGTGCCGACAATCCTTCGACGAGTCCTACCGCCGATAAAGAAGTCCCGCCCCTGGTCGTGACACGCGGTGAGGCAAAGTCCATGGCTGCTTTTCTCAATATCCGAGAGCGAATATTCCGGTGGAGGCCCAGGATCCGCGAGTCTAGGAATGGCGCATCGGGGATCCCTCTGATGCATGACTTTGAGGAGGAGCCACGTGAAAGCCCTGAGACTCCATGCATACGGGGAGCACCCCACGCTGGACGAAGTAGACGAGCCGAAGATCACCGGCCCGTGGGACGTGATTGTCGACGTTGGTGCGGCAGGCCTGTGCCGTACAGACCTGCACATCATTGAAGGCCAATGGTCCGGCATCCAGAACCCGCACCTTCCCTACACCCTAGGCCACGAAAACGCCGGCTGGGTAAGGGCGGTGGGCAGCGCCGTCCAAAACGTCGCACCGGGTGACGCCGTGATTATGCACCCGCTGACGAGCTGCGGCCTCTGCCCGGCATGCCGGATCGGACAGGACTCGCATTGCGAAGACGCCACCTTCCCCGGCGTCAGTGTCGACGGCGGCATGGCCAACCAGCTCCTCACCAATGCCCGGGCAGTGGTCAAGCTCGACGCCGGGCTGGAACCTCGCCACGTGGCAGCTCTCGCGGACGCCGGCCTCACGGCCTACCACGCCGTCCGCAAGGCCTCTGAGCTTTTGCATCCGGGCACTCATGCCGTGGTCATCGGCGCCGGCGGGCTCGGCCACATCGGGGTCCAAAGCCTTGCTGCCATCACCTCGGCGGAAATCACGGTCGTGGACCGGTCCGAGGAGGCCCTGGAGCTGGCGTCCAAGCTCGGCGCCCACCATACGGTACTGGCCACCGACGACGGCGCTGTCACCAAACAGGTGCTTGATGTCACCGGCGGCGGGGCCCACGTGCTCTTCGACTTCGTCGGGGAAGGCGGCGCAGAACTGCTGGCCCCCAAGCTGCTGCGCAACCGGGGCTCGCACTACGTCATCGGCTACGGCGGCGCGGTCAACGTCCCGACCATTGACATCATCTCCCGCGAAATCAACATCATCGGAAACCTCGTCGGAACCTACAGCGACCTGGTCGAGCTGATGACCCTCACCGCCCAAGGGCGCATGACCCTGCACACGGCCGAATACTCCTTGGACTCCGCTCTGGATGCCATCGCGGACCTTGAAAACGGGCGCATCCGCGGCCGCGGCATTCTCATCCCCTAAACCCCACCAGCCAATAACTTCCCAAGGAGCTACACATGTCAACCACACCCTACGATCTGATCGCCACCGTACCCGGCTTCAGCGTCAACAGCACCGATGTCAAGGACGGCGAAACCCTTCCCACACCCCAGGTCAGCGGCATCTTCGGTGCCGGCGGCACGGACACCTCCCCGCAGCTGTCCTGGGAGGGCTTCCCGGCGGGGACCAAGAGCTTCGCCGTGACGGTCTACGACCCCACCGCACCCACGGGCAGCGGATTCTGGCACTGGGCCGTGGCCAACATTCCCGCGTCCGTGACGGAGCTTTCCACCGGAGCGGGGGACGGCGAGGCTTCCTCCCTGCCCGAGGGCGCCCTTCAGCTCAACAATGACGCCAGCCTGAAGCGCTACCTGGGCGCCGCTCCGCCCGCGGGCAGTGGCAAGCACAATTACTTCATCGCGGTCCACGCTCTCGACGTCGAAAGGCTTGACCTCCCCGAGAATGCAACCCCGGCGTTCCTTGGCTTCAACCTCTCCGGCCACACCCTGGCGCGCGCGGTCATCACCCCCTGGTGGGAAGCCAAGTAGTACGACGAACGGCGGGGTGGCCATCCGGCCTCCCCGCCGTTTTGGCGTTCGCATGCATGTGAAAAGCCGCCAACAACATTGTTGGTGGCTTTTCCCGCGGCCGGGACTTTCCAGACCAGCTACCCGGTGGTCAGCGGGCCGAGCCCATACGGAAGTATTTGCTGACCATATTGGCGGTCTCCCTCAGTGCAAGCTCAACCTGGTGCTCGCGCCCTTTCATGAGGTGAGTGTCGGTGCTGACCGCCACGGAACCGACCACCATTCCCGCCCCGTTGTGCACGCCGACCGCCGCGCACGTTTTTTCGGGCACGAATTCCTCGTGTTCCCACGCGATGCCATCGAGCATCACCGTGTCCAGATGCGCCCTAAGCTCCTGCGGATCCGTGATCGTGGCCTCCTGCAGGGGCCTGGTTCCGTGGACGGCCAGATACTGGTCCCGCTGCAGGTCGTTCATTCCGGCCAGCATGATTTTGCCAAAGGCTGTGGCGTGGGCCGCCTCATGGAAACCGAAGCTCAGCGGGGTCAACCGCGGGTGCTCGGGGGAATCAACGATGTAGGCGACCACGACGTCGGCGCCCCGATACACCGCGAAGTAGGCCGCCATGGAGACTCGGTGGTGAAGGTCCGCAATGACCGCCTTGACTGGGGACGGGACGCCGATCTGGCGGTGCAGGGATACGGCCAACTGGTGCGGTTTGTAGCCGAGCTCAAAGCGACCCTTGTCCTTCAGATGGACCAGATACCCGGTCTGGACGAGTGCCTTCGCGAGACGGTAGACACTGGGCATGGGGTAGCCCAGGGCATCGGACACTTCTTTTGCGGTGGCACCGCCGCGCTCGGCCACGAACTCGAGTACGGCAAACGTCTTTTCCAGGGGCGATGATTTTTCATCAAGTTCCTCCGGACGTTCGGTCAACGATCGCAGTGTCACAATCCACCACTTTTCCCATAGCTTTCTTCAAACTTAATTATGCGCGTCCCGAGGTTTCAAGCATGGGGCTGGTGTCACAATGCCATGATGCCCATCGCCAGGATCATGCAGCCCGAGCATACTGCGTGGGGAGACATTCCGCGTGTGCGCCGGCGGATGGCCGGTACCGCCACGACGGCCGCGCACACCATCCAGCCCAACAGAACCATCACACTCATCAATCCTGTGCCCGTGGTCATATGCGCCATGTGGCCGGACATTCCTGCCATCGGTGCAGCGGAGGCCTGCGGTTGGCCGGTCCCATGGACCGGCATCAAAAACAGGGCCAGCGCCATGAACCCAATGTCGACGACCGCCAACCCGGCGGCCGATTTCTGCCACCCGGTCAGGGGACGCCGGGTTTTCACCCTGGCCCAGAGAAATGCCCCCACCACGGGGACCAAAAGCGCGACCGTCAGGGCCGCGGCCGCGACGTTCGAAAAACCCGGCAGTACCAGCACTGCCATCATGATCGCGCCGATTACCACCGCCGTGGTGGCCAGGATCCAGGAACAGCCACGTCGAACGACGGCTGCGGCCATACCTGCGATGGAGAGTATGGCCGCAGCTGCTGTCATCAGTGACATGAATGCCCATCGTCGTCGGCAGCGGGTTCAGTCTTGCAGTGCGACGCGGAGGCCGGCACATCCAGGGTTGGGTTGCGGTCAAAGAAACCGTGCGGTTTCAGGGTGAACTTGGCGTAGTCCACCGGCATGACCGGCCAGTCCTCCGGCCGCGGGAAATGGGTCGGCCCAAAGGTGTGCCACAGGACAACATCCTCATTTTCCAGGGATCGGTTCGCCTTCTGGAACTCCGGGATGCCGCCGCCGCCGCTGTGCTGGTTCGGGAAGTCGCCGGCCGAGTAGCGCTCGGCAGGATCGTACTGTGTGACCCACAGCTGCTTGGTGGTGAATCCGGCCCGCGTGGTCACCGATGCCGCCTCGTCGGCGAGCAACGTCGGGTTCTGCTCGGGGAACAGCACGTAGGACACCGGCTCGCCAAAGCGGTTGAGGCTGCCCGGGTTCGTGATGTGCCAGGTCCGGCCGACACTGGCGTCGGCCATACGGCCGCCCTCGGATTCGCTCGTAATGGTGGTGACGGCATTCGTGAAGGCGTTGCCATGCTCGTTTCCGGGGCCGGCCGGCACGCGCTTGACTTCCACTTCCTGGACCGTGTTTTTGGTGCCGTCCACCATCATGTCCAACCGTGCCGAGAACAGGTGCTGATGGTAAGGGGCACCCAGGCCCGGGGCCACCTCGTTGGCGTAGGGGTAGTCCTTGCCCCGGTAGGAGGAGGTGAACAGGATGCCGGTCAGCTTCGACTCGCACTCGATGGTGCCGTCGAGGTAGAGGTACCAGAAGAAGCCGTAGTCGTAGTTGCCCACGGTGGTGAAGAAAGAGATCACCAGACGGCGTTGGCGGCGCGTCTCGTTGGACCCGGTCACGAAGTCCGAGTGCTTCCAGAGGATTCCATAGTCCTCCTCGTGCATGCAGATGGCGTTCTTGATGGTCTTCGGGCGGCCCTGCTCGTCCATGATGACGCCGTCGAAGTACTTGATCTCCCCAACACAGTCGCAGCCGAGCTCGAGGCTGTTCGTGTAGCGGGCAAACATGTATTCCCCGGTGTCAAAGTAGTTCTGCCAGAACCTGACCGGGCTGGGATCGGCGTAGGGCACGACCATTTCCGCGATCGAGGCGCGGTAGATGATCGGGCGTTCCTTCTCCTGGTCCTTGAAGGAGAGCTGGCGGAGGATCAGTCCCTCGCGGGCGTCAAAGCCGATGCGGAACTTCCAGTTTTCCCAAGTGACGACCTCGCCGTCGACCTGGTAGGAGGGGCCCTCGGGCTGGATGATCTCCAATGGCTTCAGGCTGGTGCGCTCGGGTCCGCGGAAGTCCGGGTCGTCGTAGTTGCCCGCCTCGGCCGGGACGGGCAGGTCCATGAAGTCAACAAGCTTGACGACCCGGCCTTCGGTCATGTCCACGTAGGCGCAGAGGCCGTCGACCGGGTGGGCCCAGCAGGCGTCCTTCGGGTGGTCTTGCATGAAGAACAGGGACCGGGCGATGCGGTGGTTGATTTCGTCCTCAAAGCCGTAGTGGCCGGCCGAGAGCGGGATGGAGATGACCTTGGCCGGATCAATGCCGCGGCGCTTGATGGCCTCCTGGAATCCGGGATCGGCCTGGATGATCGGGCCGATGAGCTCAAATTCCTCGTCCAAGATGGCGACCTGGCCGTCCTCCGGGGCGATGTCGTTGACCGAGACGACGGCCGATCCGCTGATGTCGACGACGACATCCTGGGACGTGCCGTCGGCCAGGTTGATGAGGATAACGCGGGCCCAGCGCCGGACCGCATCGCCGGGTTGGAAAGCCAGGACCTCGTCCTTGTGGGGCTCTTCGAGTCCGGCGTGGACGAACCGCGTCGAATCCTTGAGCAGGCCAGCATCGGCGATGATGGCGCGCAGGGATTCCATCTCCTGGACGGTGAGGTTGCCCAATGGGTGGTCGACGGCATTCACGGCGTTCACGGTGTCACTTTCGGATAGGTGTGTGGACATGTCCTATTTCTTTTCCAGTAGTAGGGGGTGTTCGGAGTACACGGGTGGCAAAATCTCATCGGTCTCCTCGAGCGTGACGCGGCCGACCTGGGCATAGGTTGCAGGCTTCTTGGCCCGCAACCAGAACCCAAGAACCAGTCCCGCGAGGACAAAAGCGCCGATGACGTAGGGAATGGCAATAAAGACGGGATCCCCCACCGCGGTTCCGGCGGCAAACGCCGCGTTCTCCAACAGCAGATAGCACACATACAGCATGCCCACGCCGCCAAGGCCAGGGGCCAGGAACGTTTTGAACCAGTGGGCGGTCTCGGGATGTTCCTTGCGTCCGTGGAAGTAACCGATGACGGCAAAGGCCGCCATCGCCTGGACGATGAGGATCGCACCGGTGCCCAGAATCGCCATCAGCGTGTACAGGCCCGTGTAGGGGTCCCTGCCCGTGGCGAAGAAGAACAGGACGATGGCGGTGGCGAGGCCGCTCTGGACGAAACCGGCAATATGCGGGGAACCGTGGCGCGGATGGGTGCGCCCGATGGTTTCAGCCAACCCAGGAAGGTGTCCTTCGCGGCCGATGGCGTAAATGTATCGGGCGGCGCAATTATGAAAGGCCATGCCGCAGGCGAAGGAACCGGAGAGCAGCAGTATCTGGAACATGACCACGGCCCAGTGACCGATGTTCTGCTCCACCGGCCCGAAGAATACCCATGGCGCCGTGGCGCTGTCCTGGGCCAGTGCGATGGCGTTGGTGGGGCCGGTACCGACGATGGCGAGCCAGGAAACGAGAACGTAGAAGATGCCGATACCTAGGACCGAGGTCATGATGGCGATAGGGATGATCTTCTTCGGGTTCTTGGATTCCTCGCCGTACATGGCGGTGGATTCGAACCCGACCCAGGACCAGAACGCGAAGAACAGTCCGATACCCGCTGTTCCGACGGCCGTAACGGTCGTGCCGGTCATCGGGTTGGTGAAGGACCCGGCCACGTTGTTGAAGGCACTGAGCGGATTCAGTGATTCCCAGGACCAGCCTTCCGGCCCTCCGCCATGAATCACGACGCTCACAGCGAGCAGGGCCAGCATGAAGATCTCGGCGACGAGGAACACGCCCAGAATCTTAGTCGCCAGGCTGAGGTCGTAGTAGGTCAGGATCGCGTTGACGACCAGCATGCCGACGGAGAAGAACACCCAGCTCACATCGACGTGGAACAGGTCCAATACCAGTGATTGGCCAAAGTAGCCGAAGATTCCGACCAAGGCTGCCTCAAAAACGATGTACGCCAGGGACGTGAGAAATCCGCCGACTAGCCCGGGGATCCGCCCCAGCCCCTGTGAGACGAACCCGTAGAACGCGCCCGTGGATGTGATGTGCTTGGCCATGGACGCGTAGCCGATGGCGAAGAGGCCAAGAACGATGGTTGCAACGAGGTAGCCCGCAGGGGCCCCGGCGCCGTTGCCGAACCCGATAGCGATGGGGACGTTGCCGACCATGGCGGTAATGGGGGCGGCCGTGGCCACCGAGAGGAAGAGGACACCGACAAGGCCAATCGCGTTGGCCTTGAGACGGTGCACTTGGCGCCCGGGCTCAGCACCGGGGTTTTCAGTGCCTTGTCCTAATGGCGTGGTGCTGTCTGACGACATAGCATCTCCTGTGCAAAAGTGGGACCCGCGTCCCAAACCTGAGCTTGATAACGTGATGCAAGCTACATTGAACGGTAGGCGACGGACTCCACAATGGGTCATCCTAATCTCAAATATTGAGAATGAGTGCTCCTTCGATCCGGCCTGCGGAACCGAGCCTCAAAATCCAACATGGTCATGGTGGCGTGTCCACCGCCATTGATATGTTGAGCCTGCAGGAATTACCAAGGTCGCAGTGGCGCGCCTTTTCTGGCAGATCTCGAACACTTGACACATCTCTCCGGAGAAAGGGACGCGACGGCGGGAAAACAAGGTTGCCATTGTCACGGGCGGTGCGCCCTGGAATCGGCAATGCAACCGCTGAACCTGGGTTTCATCGAGTGTTACGTCGAGAACGGAATAGCCGTGCGAATCGAAGCCCAGGTACCTTCACATGCGGGTTGGCCGCTGTGAAAGCGTCTTCGACGCCCACGGATCCGGGTAGGGGCGGAACGTTCAGGATGTCGGCGAGATTGTCGCTCGTGACAGAAGTGCGGACCAGTTCCTCGGCCACGGAATTACCGGTTGCCGGGTAGTTGGCGGGATCCGCGGGGATGCCGCAGGCCCAGCCGGAGTGGATGTTGCCGGCTACGAACACGGTGTCTGGCCGAGAATCCGGGCGAGCCATTTCAGTTCATCCACCGAGCAGCCGACCTGCCGGAACCAGGAGGCATCGCATGAGCGACAAAGACGTGGTTTACCACCGGAACGTCCCGAGGTTTCGGCCGGGAGTGGGCGCTGGCGGCTCTGGAACCCGGCGATAACATCGGTGCCACCGCCAGGGACGCCGCCGCCCTGATGATCTTGGCTCGCCGTCTTGCTCGTGAGAGCGCACATGCTATCCGTGGCGGCTTCAAACAGCTCATCCACCACCGACTCTGGTTTTCCATACGTGAATCGACAGTGCCGCATCGCCGCTTGCAGGTCGGCAACAGTCATGCGCTTGTTCGCCCTCGATTGCTGGCTTCAGGAGTGGAGGTACCAGCCCAGGAATAGGATGATCTCGAGCAGTTCGGTCTGTTTTTGGTCCAATCTCGGACAGCTGATGCCAGCCGTCGGAGCGGGGCTGTCCTCGGTGCTCTTCGCCGATAGTCCGAGGACACTTTTGGCTGGGACTCTTCGCCCTCGTCGGCATCCACTTTCTCCCGTTTCTCCCCGTCCACGGCAGAATTGCAGGAATTCTGGACGCCGTGCTGATCGCGACGCTATAGCAGGATTTCTCCTCCCCGGCGTGGCAATCCCGGGCTTCATCATCGTGCACGGCTTCCTCCAGCTGCTCGCAGGAGTCCTTTACCTGAAGCTCGCCCCTCACCTGGTCAGCAAAAGCCCCCAAAGGAATGGCAGTATATAGTTGATATCTGTCATTTCTGCCATTTTAATACGGACGGCCAATCGTTAGCGTGGGGACATGACAAGTTCAATCGACCTGCCGGCCACCCCGGTCGCCCGCACGGCACTCGCTGTAGTACAGGCTTCGGAGAGTCCCTCGGTAGCCAATCACAGCATTCGGAGCTTCCTGTTTGCGGAACTCCTCGCGAGGCACGAAGGCGCACTGAACGATGCGGCATATGACCGGGACCTTCTCTTCGCCGCCTGCGTCATGCACGATCTGGGTACCGGCACCAAAGCACCTGGCCAGCAGCGGTTTGAGGTGGAAGGCGCCGATCTGGCAGCCGAAGTCTTGACCCAGCATGGTGTGGCGGCGGGGGACGTTGACCGGGTCTGGGAAGCGATCGCCTTGCACAGTTCACCGGGCATCGCCGAGCGTCGAGGGCTTCTCGCCTACCTGACAACGGAAGGGATCGGGATCGACTTTGGCCACAAGGCCGACGTCGTCATGTCACAGGAGCAACGCATCCACGCAGAGTACCCGCGGCTGGACATGGTCAAGTCGCTCACTGACTCGATCGTCACTCACGCCGCCCGTTCGGCCGCCGCCGCGCCGCGCTACTCACTGCCGGGCGAGCTTGCCCGCGAAAGAAAAGAGCAAGGTGTCAGCGGCATGGAACTGGCTTCGTCTTCTTCCGTGTGGGGATGCTGACCGCCAGCACCGAACGCACGCGGCGAACTTGCGGCTTTAAAATCCACTCCAACTTCGACCGACAATAAGGCGAGCGGGCAGCGTTTCGCTTGTGCGGTGGCACGCAAGCGGACAAGCGGCGAGCTGGCGGCATACTCCGTGCTCAAGCTGGCGCCCAGCAAGCTCAGCCCGTTCACCGAAGTCAATCATCATCTGAATCCTCCCAGTCGCTCACTGCCCAGCTCCGGCTGGAACATCAACTTTTAACTGTCGAAGTTTCGCGGCTAGCTGGCGGAGGCTTTGTATTCCCGGGGTGCATCGCTTCGGGCCTGGGCGACCTCGATCCGTGGGGTGGCTTTCGCCTGGCGGCGCGTGACCAGGTTTACGGCCAGAAGCGCAGCGAGCGTGAGGGCCACTCCTGCGATTTCGCCGCCCGTGGGCTGGTGTCCGCGGATGGCTTCGATGGTGAAGGCCGTGATGGGGACAAGGTTGATGAACAGCACACCATTGGATGCCCCTAACGTGGCGACGGCATAATTCCAGGTGAGTACGGCGAGTACCGTGGCCGGAAGTGCCATGTAGACGATCTGCCACAGGACGGCGCCGACGTCCCCGCCCGATATGGGCGGCTCGTTCCACGTCATTAAGGTGGTGAGGACGAGGATGGAACCCGTTCCCAGCAGGCAGGTGTGCGTGGTGAACCGAAGCAGGCTCAACTCACAAAAAGAGCCGCGGCTGGTCGTATAGATGACCCATGCGATCACGCCGGCAAAGGTCAGCGGAACGCCCAGGCCGAGACTACCGTGGAGGACTGCGGCCGGGTTGCCGTTCCCCAGAACCAGGGTGACACCGACGAGTGCGATGGCGGAGAAGAGGAAGACCAGGCCGGCGGGGCGTTTCCTGGTGCGGGCCCACATGATGAACAGCGTGACCATCGGCAAGGTCGCCATGACCAAGGAAATGGTCTGCGGCGCCGAGTAGGCCAGGCCTGCGTACATGAGCATGTTGAATCCTGCGAAGCCGATGGTTCCCACCAGCCACAGGCTGCCGGCCCTCCGGCCGGGGATGAGTGCCCGGGGCCCCTCTTTGAGGGCGAGTATGACCATGAAGACGATCGTTGCCAGGATGAACCTGGCGGCCGTCAGCTGGAACGGTCCCAGATGGGGAAATGCGGTTTTGGCGATGGTGAACATGCCTCCCCAGGTCAGGGCGGTTGCCAGGCCGCCTACGGCGGCGAGTGAATGGGTGCGGGTCATGGCGACTCCAAGTGTTCGTGAATTGACGAATACACGAACACTGTACATGATGGTGAGACGAACGAAAGGCCTGCATGAAACCCCTGTTTCACCCCCGGGTAGATGACCTGGACCTGTCCACAATCCTGCACGCCTGCGCCGATCCAACTCGGCTTCGGTTGCTTGCCGACATCAACACCGAACCCGGCAAGACCTGTGGAACCTTCGAAACCGAACTTTCCAAATCCACGCTTTCAGCACACTTCAAAGTGCTCCGGGAATCTGGTCTCATCCGCCAGGAACCCGGTCCAGGCAACAGCCGGCTTAATTGGCCAAGGACCGCGGAAGTCCAAATGCGATTTCCCGACGTTATCAGCGCCATACTCAAGTCCGTGACTCGTTAGTCATGGCTGAACTTCGATGGAGCGGATGACGAGGATAACTTTTCGCCCGGCATTCAGTGAGGCCGTCCGATGGGCCGCTCCCAGAGGACGTCCGTTCGTTGACGGCGCATCCGAGTGACGAAAATTCTGCCCAGGGAGCACCGCCTGGCCCACCAGGAACCCACTACAACCTCTGCCCCGACCGAGCTGGTCTTCTCGTTCGGCACCTTCTTGGATGAGAAGGTGCAGCAGTCGCTGTTCGGTACCCGGGTCAACATGGTCAAGGACTCCTTAATCGGGCACGGAACCACAGATGTCGTCATCAGCGACCTGGATGTGATTGCCAAGAGTGGCAAGAACGTTCACCTCGGCCTCGTCCGGCGCGAAGGTGACACGGTATCCGGCGGGCTGCTGGCTCTAACCCCCTACGAGCTGGCCGCAGCCGACGCATACGAGGTCGAAGCCTGCGGAGGACGCGGCCCAGCTTTCCCTTGTCGTGCCGGGTGGCAGTTCAGCGTTTAGCCGGGCCTCGTAGCCGCCTGGGCGAGCCGTGTTGGCAGGATGCCGGCTCGTGGGCACGGCAACGGGCTTTAGGATTTCCAGCGTCCAAGTGGACTCTTCAACCTGGAAACTGACGCCAATTCCTGCCACCCGACGACACTGCTGAGCGTGTGATCACCGAACGTACTGGGCCTCACCGTTCCCGAAGGACCAATTCTCCTTGGCCACTTCGATAAGGCCTATGAATACGTCTTCACGGCGCATGTCAAGGCGGGTGTGCAAACGGTTGGCTATAGTCCGGTACAAGCTCTGTTTCTGTTTCACGGATCGGCCTTGGTTGAGAGTTATGTGGATGAAGACCACGTCATCGGAGCGGCTGATATCCAGATAATTGGGGTCTGCAACAAGCGCGTGGGACTTGTGTTCCTGTATGACCTGGAACCGGTCGTTGGCAGCTACTCCCACGACATCAACGAGAGCGCCGTATACGATATCGCCGATCTCTGCGCGGTATTCGGGGCTCCTGCCCTCCCGTAAGTCGATTCTAACTAGCGGCATTGCTTATCCTTTGATATTCATTGGCTTGCGGCAAGGGCTGAACGGGTTCAGTGACTTGGTTCGCATTGGAAAGTGAGGAAACTCAGGGGAAACGGGAGGCGCTAACTTTGTTTCTCTATGACCTCCGCATGCTGGCACGCCAGCATGCGGAGGATCCCTACCGCCTCATCGAATGGCTGCCGTGACTGTCAAAGGAAAGAACTGTTCGTGGGCTCCGGCTCCCATTCGGTGCGGTATCCGGACGGGTTCACCAAGACACAGACAAGATGCTCTCCCAGAGCGGGTGCGAGGGCTGCAGCGCTGCGGATCAAGTGCCTTGACAAGCCTCACCCGACCCCGGGCACGATAGGTCCGTCCAACCAGTCCTCATGGGACACAAGAACCTCGGATGAGACGCGCGGCGGCGACGATGAGCAGGTCAGTTCCAGTTGCAGTCGCCACGGCGTAGGCCATGGCCGTGTAGAGGAGCCCAACCAAACAGCCATCGCCGGGCCGGCGGTTGGGACGAGGGCTGTGCCGACAGTACGGGGTGCGGCGAAGGCCGCCGAGTCCCTTGACGGGCGTAGAAGACTCTCAAACCTTTTTCCAGCCCAGCGGGCACGCCGCCGGCCATCCGCAGGCGGAAGCCGGCTGGAGGTGTTGATTACCATTGCCCGTAGATCCGGGCCAGCGCGCGTTTCGCCGCGGTGTACGGCTCGGCCGAGCCGGTGAGGAGCGAACGCGCATTGGCCGCCTCCAGGAATGCCGTCGTCTCGAACACCAGTTGGTTCACGTCGACGCCATGGAGTTCTCCGGTGTCGGCTGCGGTCTGGATCTGGGAGCCCAGCAAGGAATGCCATTCCAGAAGCGCCTTCACAACCGCTTCCCTCACCGGGCCGGATTTGGAATCCAACTCCGTGCCGGCGGCCGCGAAGAAGCAACCGCCGGTAAAGACCCGGTCACGGCTGTAGGAAAGCCAGCCGTCCAGAAGGACCCGAAGTCTTGCCAGACCGGGTGCGGTCCTAAGGGAGGGCGCCACGACCGCGGCGATGAAAACTTCCCGCGCCGCCTCGACCGTCGCGATTTGAAGCTGCTCCTTCGAACCGAACAGCACAGCCACCCCGCTCTTACTAAGCCCTGCCCGGGAGGCCAGGCCCCCGATCGAAAGACCCTCGAGCCCTTCGACTGAGGCCATGTTCACCGCCTCATCCATCACAATTTTTCTCGATTTCAGGCCCCTGGCCGTTCTGCCATCCATGCTGACCTCATCTCTTTGTGCACTTAACAATAATTATACTGTACGATCGTCCATATAGTTGGTGGTTCGCCATATCGCCCGTCCAGCCTCCCCCCTCGCTGGACCTGTGAATGCCGGACACATCGGCACGTTCAAATTCAAGATTCTGACGACCATGCAGACAATCGTGACGCTATCGTCGCGGTCGGAGTAGCGGTGGCCGGGGGTGTTCTTCCATTTCCGCATCCAGAGCGGTCTCCAGGACGTTTTTCGTCGACCGGTTAAACAGCTCGTCCGGACGGAGCACCTCGATCACCGGCAGTTCTCAGGAGGAATTTAGATGTCTACCCACACGTCGGCTTGCAGTGACTCCGAACGACGGCGTGCTAAGGAAGACTGGAAGGACCCACAGCTATGACCGGTAGACCCCTGACAGTTCGCTGCGAAGACGGCTACGAACTCCGAGGACACATCTGGGAACCTTGCTCCCTCCACGGGCAATTGCCCGGCCGCGCGGTCGTCGTCGTTGGTGCCACCGGAGTTTTAGCCTCGTATTACCACCGCTACGCCTCTTTCCTCGCGGAGAACGGTTTTACCGCCATCACCTTCGATTACCGCGGGATCGGGCAGTCCAGGGAAGCGAACATCAAGAACCTCCAAGCCAGCTGGTACGACTGGGGACTGAAGGACATTGACGCAGTTCTTCATTGGGCCATTGACAACGTCAGCCAAGACCTTCACGTTGTCGGCCACAGCTTTGGCGGATTCGGCGTCGGTCTGGCAAAACACGGCCAACAGGTAAAACGACTTCTAACCGTCGGCGCTCAACACGCCCACTGGAGGGACTACCGGCCCGGACACCGGCTGCACTTTTGGTGGCGTTGGCACATCCTGATGCCAGCCATAACGCTTTGGCACGGCTACTTCCCCGGCAAGAGTCTCGGATGGCTCGAAGATCTGCCTAAAGGCGTTGCCCTGAACTGGGCGAGAAGCCCTAAAGACTTCCCCGCCGGGGCAGGCCCTATGCGGAAGGTGGTAAAGGAGCATCAGGCTTCCTTCACAGCCGCGACCCTTGCCGTTTCTGCAACGGACGATCCGTTCGCATCCGAGAACGCCATCATGCGGGGACTGAAGTACTACCCGAACAGCCCCGCCATCGTTGTGCAGCTAAAGCCCCACGACCTCAACAGCCCCGAAATCGGACATTTTGCCCTCTTCCACAGCCGCTTCCGTGGCACATTCTGGCTCGGAACCCTCCAATGGCTGCGCGACGGGACTAATCC
Source organism: Arthrobacter sp. UYCu712 (assembly GCF_040547005.1). Classification (NCBI taxonomy): domain Bacteria; kingdom Bacillati; phylum Actinomycetota; class Actinomycetes; order Micrococcales; family Micrococcaceae; genus Arthrobacter; species Arthrobacter sp. UYCu712. The sequence continues at coordinate 79,234 of NZ_JBEPOZ010000012.1, read as the reverse complement.
CTGGGCCTAAGCACAACAAAAGCTGTACTGTACCGACCATCGTCAATGACTCGTGTTCGATGCTGCGCCAGCAGCAGCCTGCCTGCAAGGGATGGGTCGATGCCGATTCGGCCTAGCCAGGCGGATGTGTTCCAGCTAACGCAAGGCCCGGCCGTCCAATCGGTCAAGATCCTCCGTTATACCGAACGGGCAGTTTGGCAGTGTAGAGGCCGCGGACCGGCCAGTTACGAACCCGTGGATCTGGCGCAGGCGACCTGTGGTTTCCCGAGGTGCGGATACCCGTCGGGACCGGCAAGCCCCGGCTCCTGCCAGTGTTGGTGATGGGGTCTTCGCATTCACGGTTCATCATGGCCCTGATGATCCCGTCCCGGATGACCGGGGACCTGCTGGCCGGGATGTGGGAACTGATCCGGTCCCTCGGCACGGTCCCGCGGAGACCGATCTGGGACAACGAAACGGCATCGGGAGGCGGAACAGCTACGCGGCCGGCGTCGCGGCATTCGCCGGGGTCCTGGCCACCAGAATCGTGCAGATCAAACCCTACGATCCGGAGTCCAAGGGCGTGGTGGAGGGGGCCAACCAGTTCCTGGAGACCTCCTTCCTGCCCGGCCGAACCTTCACCTCCCCAGCCGATTTTAATGCCCAACTCGACCAATGGCTGCCCATCGCCAACGCCCGGCTGGTCGGCGGACCGGTGCCCGACCCGCGGAGCTGATCGCTAAGGACAAGCCGGCGAGGCTGGGGTTACCGCCGGTTGTGTTTCGTCAACTTTGAGTCGGCCAGTTCGGCGGTAAGAACAGGCCACGTGGCTAGATTTCCTGCCATTGCGGCGGTGTGCCTATTTCATCAGGGCATTTTTGGCTCTGTAGGGCTCTCCGCGGAACTGCAGGCGCCGTGAGCTGGTTTTTGGCCAGGGATGCGAGCTCCCTATCCAGCCGGACCTCGTCCTCGGCTCTGCGCAGCATCATGACCAGGCTCAACTCCCAGCTGGAGACACTCGAACCCCTCCAGCCGGACGAAGCAGGACGGACAGTGGCTACCCAGGAAGGCATCGAGGCAACTACGAACGAAATACTCTCTCAAGTCGACAACCTGCAAGCCATTCGCAGTTGATTGTCGCCGGCGATGCCGCGATCATGGCCTGGTACGACGACGGTGTCTTGGACCGTGACGACGCCCTTGCCATTGCCAAGCACCTTGACCAGCCGCGCAAGGCATACAGTGTGTCCGTTCAGATCAAAGACATGCAGTGGGATGCGGCCAAGAAGGAACGCGTTCATGTCGGCTACAAGGACGCCAGCGTGTGGCACTGCTCCCTGAGCCTGCGCGCCGAAGAGGGTGCGCTGACGGACCAGCAGTGGGGCGATATTGCCAACGACTTCGTGGATGCCATGGGCTTCACGGAAGCCAGCGGAAAGGCCCGCTGCCGGTGGGCGGCTATCAACCACGGCACGAGTGAGAACGGCAACCACCACATCCACCTGGCCGTGTCTCTGATCCGTGAAGACGGCACCAAGGCATCGACCCACGGAGACTACAAACGGGCACAACAGACCTGCCGTGAGCTGGAGGTCAAGTACGGTCTCGAACAGCTCTCCAGCGTGCACGCCACCCGCGGCTACGACCGCGCCGAGAAGGCCACCGCTGGCCGCGACGAACGAGAGATGCACCGGTCCTCTCTGGCACGAAAAGTCCGTGCCAGTGCCAGCGCCTCCGCGACCGAAGATGAGTTTGTCCGACGCGCCCGCGACACCGGCATGCTGGTCCGGCCGCGCTACGCGAAGAACACCACCGACGTTATCGTCGGCTACTCCGTGGCCGAACGACCCAAGCCTGGACAACGGCCCGTCTGGTTTGGCGGCGGAACCCTCGCCTCGGACCTCAAGCTCGGTGCCCTGCGTGAGAACTGGATGGACTCCCCGCAGCTGGCCACTGCTGCTGCAGCTGAGTGGAACGCCGCGGCCCGGAACCGCCGCACCGTCTCCAAGATTGGTCCCGAGAACGGAACCCCGCCGGAACAGATGTGGGTCGAGTACACCCGGAACGCAACCGCCTTGGCGGATCAGCTGAGGACCATTCCCCGTGACGACCACGCCACCTGGGCGAAAGCGGCGAGGGACGTTTCCGGTGCGTTCGCAGCATGGTCCCACCGCCTCGAAACAACGCCGGGTCCGCTCGCCGCCACCGCCGCGGAACTGTCCCGCACCGCCCAGCTCCGGGCGCCCCGACAGCACGGTAAGCCGGTCGCCCTGCCCTCCATTGCCGGTACCGCCATGTTGTTCATGGCAGCTTCCAGCAAAAACAAGACGGCGGCGCAGACGGCACTCATGGTTCAGCTGATCAACACCGCCTTCGCGGTTTACGAAATGCACCAGCAGTCCGGACGCACCCGTGAGGCTCAGCGCATCCGGGCAGTAGTCGAGCAGCAGCTGGCTCCGTTCACCGCCACCATGCCCAAGCCAGTCTTGGTGGGTGCGGAACAGGGCGCTGCAACAGAAGCGGCAGTGCCGCCCAGGGCCGTCGACATTGCCCGGCGCGGCATGGCGCCGATCCGTCCTGGATCGGTACTGCCGGAGACGCCGACACCGGCGACGCAGACCAAAACTTTCCAACCCAGCCGACGTGATTCCGCGTCGGGCCTGGACCGATAAAGACGGACACGACCTAGTGCAAAGGGGAACACGATGAGTGATTCGGACGGAATGGATGACGTTGTCGACGGCGGCCTGCGGCAGTCGCTGATGATCGGTTCACGCATTGCCGAAACGCTGGCCCGCCGCCGGCAGGAGTCCCAGCGCCATGAAGAGCACGCATCTACCCAGGCAGCCCATGAGGCGAACGCCCGCTTGGCAGCGGAGCGCAGCGCAGCGCGGGCGGCCCTCGCCCCGGTCGACAAAGAACAGTGGTGGGACAAGGCGCAGCCCCGGGACATCACCACGGCGTACACCGCCGCAGAATCCTGGAAGGACCACGACCCCGCTGCGCTGGCCGCTTCGGAGAAGATCCGGCAGGAGGTTTTCAACCGCTACGGCATCGATACCCGAGATGTTGGAACGGACGCCGCCTATCTCGAGTCAGGCATACAGACCATCACCACCGAACGAGCACGACACGAAGCGCTTCAGCGCAGCCAGGAAGAGACCCGCGCGGCAGCCGCCGAGCACGAAAAGGCCATGGCCCTGCTCGCTGCGTCCCGCATCGAAGAACTCCGCGCCCAGGCTGCAGTCCTGGCGCCTGAGATGGAACGCCACGAGGTGCCAGTCGAATACCTGGCCAACCCGGAACTAGCCGCAGCTCTGCAGATGGCCCGCGAAGCCAAGACTCCCGCGGCCATCGAGGCCGCCGACGCCACCGTGAAGGAACGCCTCTTCCTGATCGGCAAAGACGGAGTCAATGGCCCCGACATTGACCAGCTCCGCAAAGAGACCGCCGAAAGCGTCAACGGCGCCGGCAAACAGCACTTCGAAGACCTCGGGTTCGTCCGGGCCGCCAAAGAGATGCACGAAACCAAGCTCCTGGCAGAGGCAGGCTTCACGGGCTCCGAGCGGACCCCGATGGAACAGCGGTACGAGCAAGCCGAGAAGGAACTTTTCACCCGCATGGAAAGCGTCGGCCGCGAAATCGAGGACCGGGTCACCGGCCACGACAGCAGCCGGCTAAAGAATCAGGGTCTAAAGGCAGAAAGCGCGTCGGCCGCCGGCTACGGTTCAGCGGAGCACCTGGGGAAGTTCGCGGATTCATTGGAGAGCACTGGGGCGAATGAAGCCCAGGTCCGTGGTCGGCTTGCCGCGGCCCGCAGCGAGGGCACGCACCCCAGCGCAGCCGTTGCGTCAGGTAAGGCTGTAACCAAGGCCCGGAAGTCCCGCACCGGCGCGTCTGTGGGTGCGGAACGGGGTAAAGGCGGCCTGTCACGCTGATCCGGGCAACTGCCCCTAACGGCAGGAAAGGGGTCCTTGCTGCGCCTGCCGTCCGGCTGAGCAATAGTTCCGGTTCCGTTCACCCTGTCAATCGACCCAGGATCGTCATCCGGTGAGGCTAAGATAAGCGAACTATGGGGGGCAGTGAAGCATGACGTGGAGTCTTGAGTCGGGTAGGAAAGCATTCCTGGGTACGCACAGGGGAATGCCAGACCGGAGCTTCTGGTATTACCTGTTGAAGAGCCAGGGTAAGAACGAAGAGCTGGCATCTGAGAAACTGCAGGATGTGCTCACTTGGGTGCCAAACCTGTCGAACTGCCCTGAACTCGATGGAGAAATATCGAGGCTATTGAAGGACAAGGAACTTCCGAAGACTTGGTCAGATTTTTTAGGTTCAATCTTCGTCGGGCGCACCCTGGAGACTGAAGTCAACGCTGATTCCAAGCAGAGACGCGGCCAAGCATGGGTAGGGATCTCCTTCCAATACACAAGTGCCATACCAGCGTATATAGCAGCATACGACCGGTGGACAGCAGCCTTTCAACGGCGCCAAACGACCCAAAATGATGACCCCGCCCCCATCATGGACGCCTTCGCTGGCATCGCAATTTCACGGTCCTCGTGGGCCGACAAGGACACTTTCGCCGGTACACACCCAACGTTGTCAACGGGCCCGCGCGGTCGCAATGCGGAGTACTACGACGAGGTAGTTCTAGCTGCGGAAATGTTCATCATTGGTCACGAATATGGACATCATCTTCTCGGACACACGAGTAAACGCGCGAAGAGCTTCCGTTTGACCGAACACCTTCGTGATGAGCTGAAGAAACTCGGGCTCTACAGGCTTGTCTTCTTGCGCTCTGCTTCCCAGACAACTGAGCCCGTCGCCGTAAAGAATCCAACTCCATTGCGCCCCCAGAACCCATTGGTCCTCCAGAAGGAAGAGCTATTGGCCGATATCCTCGGCCTGGAACTTGTAGGCATAAGCCGAGGTAGCGCTAAGGCAATCGCGGTCCAGCGAGCAGTGATCGGAGCGGTATGTGCATTGCTCGCTGAAGCAGACATCAAACACCACTGGTTCCTGGGAGAGGGCGACACCCATCCGAGCACTATCGATCGCATCGCCGTCCTCCTCAGGCTCACCAAAAATCTCTTTCACAGGGATGGCGAAATAGCGGCCAACAGTATGCTGGATCGGCTCGTATCTCAGCTGGCGGCTTTTTCAACCGCATGTCTCCAGGCGTCGCTGCACGGCAAGGAGCCGACTATTTATCCTGCCCCTACATGGAACCAGTGTGTGAGAGCCATGGAAACTTCCTCTGTCGCACTGGCAACGACGAGGGCAAATGTCGCCGCCGTCAAGATGAAGGGGATGTCTTGGGAAGTCGACAACGGCCAGTAACGTTTCTGGTTAGGCGGAGATAGTCCTCACGTCCGGGAACCAGCCAGCCGGGGCCTTTCTTGGTTCGAGGTGTTCTGGGTCGCGGTGCTTTTGCATGTCGCACTTGTAGAAAGGTCCTCGCGGATCTAGCAGGACGCTCATGTGGTGGTCTGCGTGGTCCTTGAACCAGACGCTGATTCCCGTTGCCCCGTCCAACCTGAGGTGTTCCCAGGCCCGCCACAGGGCTTCTATCCGACTGACTGCTTCCGGGTGGAAGTACCACTCGATGCACCATTTGGCGGCGCGGCCGTCGACGTCGCGGACGTATGTCGGTAGCAGCTGCTCGTGAAGAAATTCCTCGGCCGAGCCGTAAACCAGCTCAGGTGCCTTCTGATCCTCTGCCGGAGCATCTGCGGGTGTTTCAGCGTCGACTGAGCCAAAGCGACCGATCTCGGTAGTCATCTCAGCTCCCCTTAACCTGTGACCCAGGGATTGGAACCCATAGCGGCAGATACGGCTACTGCCTCCTCTTCGGGGCGCGGGCTGTACTTCTTGACGGACGCTTCCACAGATTCCCTGTGTGCCCCCGTGTACCAGGGCATGGTGCGGACCAGTGTGGCGGGTGCGCCGGAGGCGAGGACGACGGCGCGGCCGCGGTCCAGCTCGGCGAGGTTGGAGACGTCGAAGATGCGTTCCTTCCCCTCCTGGCGGGAGCGGCTGGACCCGGACTTACCGGAGCTGATGGAGACGTTGGTGTAGCTGTAGTCTCCGATCAGATCTGAGAGGGCGCGGAGGAAGCCTTCTTCGGCGACGCCGCCGCCGTAGACCTTGACGTTCGCGGCGGACCAGATTTTGCGCATGTTCGCCTCTCCCCAGAGTTCGACGCCTTGGGACCAGGACTGCAGAATGCCCATGACGATCAGGCCTTTGGAGCCGTAGTGGCTGAACTGATCCGGCAGGCCGGCCCAGCGGACGACGTTGGCTAGCTCATCGAGAGCAAACAGCGCCGGCTTGGGGAGGCGTCCGCCGCTGCGCTCTGCCCGTTCCTCCATCGCTTCTGCGATGGCCACGGTCAGGGCAGTGGTGAGCGGGGCGGCGGAGCCGGCCCCCTCCTTGGAGAGGATGTAGATGGTTTCCTGGGACGCGGCGAAGGCGTGGGGGTTGAATTGCCGGCGTGCGTCCGTAGCAACCGTGGCCCCTCCGGTGGGGGCGACCCAGCGGAGTGTGTTGCGGCTCTTGAGGCACTGGATCATCTTTTCGGCGGTGCCGAAGATGCCGTCGCGCTGCTTGTCCGCAAGTTTCAGCGTGGACTCCAAGCCGCGGTACTGCAGCTCGTAGTCGTGTTCCTTCAGGATCTCGATTGGTTCCTGGCTGACCTGCTCAGTGACCCAGAAATAGACCTGCGTAATCGGCAGCTCACCGAGGGCGGCGGCCAGGAAGTAGGAGGAGAGGATGTCTTCGGCTTTGGGGTCGAAGTAGGCGTCCGGCTTGGAACCGGGAACCCGCGAGCCGACGGAGAAGTGCTGGGTGAGCTTGTAGGCCTTCTCTTCGTCGGTGACGTACGAGAGCGGGTTCCACCACCAGTCAGGTTCTTCCTGAGCAATTTTCTGGGGGTCAAAGACCCAGACCGGCGCAGTGGCCACGCGGACGCCGCGGGTCCCGTCAACGACGTCGCGCTTGTTCGAGGTCGAGACGACCGCGCCCGGTGCGTCCAGGATCGCCGGCATGACCCGGGAGGTCGACTTGCCGGTCCGGGGGCCCCAGATGTCGAGGCTGAGGTCTTCCCAGGACTGGATGAACGTCTGCCCGGTGGAGACGACCTTGCCGACAACGATGCCCGGGTTGCCGGTGACGCCCAGCCGGTCGGCGGTGGCCTTGGCGCCCTTTTCGGAGAACGCTGTGAGGGACTTGCCGCGGCCGAGGTACCGGGCAGCTTTGTCGACCCGAGCGCGCTTGGAGGCGCCCTTCCGCCAAGCCCAGAACACGACGATAGCCAGCGCCAGGATCAGGCCCACGATCACGGCCACAACGATGGTCGACTGGACCGGCCAGACGACCCGGCCCTTCACGAGGCCGGCGATCAGGTCTATCGGGTGTCCTGGCGGTGTTGGCAGGCCGGCCATCCAGGATCCGATGTGCACGGCGGCGTACGCGCCGCCGCCGAAGACGACGATGAAGCCGATGGCCATCCAGACCAGCAGGGCATCCCCGAGGCCCATTCCTTTACGGTTCGGTGCACTCATAGCGCGCCTCCCTCAGCCGGTACGTCAGGGGTCATTGGCTCGAGGAGCGTTTCCGGGGCCTCATGCCACTTTCCTTCGGTGTCGTTGACTCCATCCGGGCCTTGCTCCAAAGATGTCAGTCCCACCAGGACCGGGATTCCGGGCCGGCCGCCGACCTTGATCAGGAACTTCCCGCGTCCGGGAGGTTCGACGTCGAGTCCGCGTGAGTCCCATGCGGGCGGGTCCTGCCAGGAGATGAGTTTCTGCTGCTCCTGGCGGGAGAGTGGAATGGCCGAGGTCAGTAACGGCATCTCGGAGGCCGGGAGGCCGCCGCAGATCACCATGCCGGAGCGTTCGACGAAGCCGCGGGCTTTCATCCGGTCCTCTTCTGCCGGCAGGGCCAGCAGGTCGGACATGGTGTGGGAAATCATGATCTGCCCGACACCCACGGAGCGGTTGAGGCGGGTCAGGGCGTCCACCCGGTCCACCATGCCTTTGCCGGCGCGCAGCGCCCGCCAGAGTTCATCCAGGACCACGAAGTAGTTCCGGCGCGGTTCCAGGCCGGCGTCCGCTAGGGCGTTGGCGACGTTGACGGTGCCGAAACCGTAGGACCAGCACGCGAGCAGAATTGCTGCCTGGAGGTCGGTTTCGGTCTCGTCAATGCTGGAGACGTCGAAGACCACGGCGCGGTCGCGCATCATGGGGTTGGTGGTGTGCCGGGAGTAGATTTCTCCGAGCTTCCCGCCTCCGGTCAGGCCCAGCAGGGTTGCTTCCAGGGCGCGGGTTTCCTGCAGGTAGACGTTCATGTCGCCGCGGTCCAGGGCGACCTGGCGCAGTTCATCGGGTGCGGAGATGATCACGTCGAGCAGGTCTTTGAGGACAGGGACGCCGTCGAACCGGTCATCGAGGACCCGGAGGGCACGGTCCAGGATGGTCTGTTCCTGATCGGTGGGCGGGTTGTTCCGGCTGATGGTGATGAGGGAGACCACCATGGTCAGGCGCCGGCCGTGCGCGTCGGCGCGGACGCGGGTGGCGTCTTCATGGTGGCCGCTGTCTTCGAGCAGCTGTGCCGCTTCGACGGCCTGGCCGGGATCGAGGATGTTCAGGTAGCCGACGCCGCGGCCGAGCTTGATGATTTGCCCGTTGAGGGCTTCAACGGCTTTGACGTGTTCGCCTTTGAGGTCACCCAGGATCAGTGGGTGGACGCCTTGGGCGGAGAGTCCGATGAACATCCGGCGCACCACGGTGGACTTTCCCAGCCCCGGCTTGCCCAGGATGAACGCGGAAGGGTTGGAAATCAGGCGGGCGCGCTGGAACCAGCTGATCGGGTCACAGCAGACCGTGGCCTGGGTTTCTTCGTGGCGTCCGAGCGGGACGCCGATCATGGGTGAGGACGCTCCGGAGGAAAAGGGCCACAGGCCGCAGACCTGGACCGTGGTTCCCCGGTATTCCTTCACGGATGGGACGAGCTGGGCCATGCCGCCGCCGCGTCCGGTCCAGCCCCGGGCTGCCGGCCCGGGCTGGCGCGGTTCCTTCTCAGCCTTTTTCTTCGGCGCGGCCTTGGCCGGTGTCGCAGCTTTCCTGGCAGGGCGGGTGAAGAGTTTCATGCGGGCCATTACAGGGCATCCTTAATTTCGGAGGGCAGGAGGCTGTGCTTGGGAAGGACCAGACCCAGCGGCAGGGACGCGGCGAACGCGGTGTCCTGGGTGCCGTAGGCCCGGCGCAGCAGCACCCGGGCGGTGCCGGAGGTCTGTTCCACGGCGGCCACGGCATCGGGGAGGCGTTCCTTGTCGGTCACGGTGGCGGTGACGACCATGCCGAAGTTCACCAGCCCGGCGCCCTGGGCTTCTTCCTGTGCCGTTTGCGCAGCGGAGCGGGCATCGACCAGGGCACGGGCGGACGGGCGGTTTCCGGAGGTGATGCGGACGTTGGCGTTGTTCTGGTCTCGCTCGACCACGGCGGCGGCACGGGCCGAATCCATCGGGCGGTACAGCAGCGAGATCCGCTTGCGGTCGATGTCCCCGTGCGGGGCCAGCAGCCGGGACAGGACCGAGGAGTTCACCGACCCGCGCGGGGCGCCGGTCATGGTCCAGGAGACGGAGAACGCGCTGTCGTGCCGGTAGTCATCCCAGGACGCCTGCGTCGCGGAGGGTCCGACTTCGCCCCAGGTCAGGGACACCGGTGAGCCGGCGGAGTGGGCTTCGTCAATGATCAGGGCAGCGGGCGGGTCGTAGGCGATCCGGACGACCTCGCAGAGTTCCTGCGCGGACATCGGACGGGCGATACCGGCGCCGGTGGACTGCAGCCGTGCCGACAGACCGGGGATGCGGGACGCGAGGTAACGGGCCATATCTTCGGGTGTGCGCTTCTTCGATCCGGTTCGCAGGGAGGCGTTAAAGGACAGGGATACCCAGGCACGGACCGTGGCCGAACCTTCCGGATACGTGTCGATGACCTCGTTGAGGACATTCTTGGCAAAATCCGGGGCATTCGGGTCGATGTTCATCATGACCTCGTTGCGGAGCCGGTAGCCGGAATCCGGTGCGGTCTCGACCGTTACGGCGGCGGCGTCCAGGCCCGCTTCGTCCCCGAGGCCGGCGAGCCAGCCGCCCCAGTTCGCCACCCACGCATCGACCTGTTCCGGGTCCACCAGGGAGGCACCGTCCGGTTCGGTAGAGAAGATCACGGTGTAGTGGCTGGTGGAAGGCACATGCAGCAGCGCGAAGGGGCGCTTGTAGGAGTCGGTGAATTCGTACAGGGTGGACTTCGCGGCGAGGCCCGGGAGCTGGTACATGCCCCAGGCCGTAACACCGAGGGGGCCGGAACGGTAGAGGTTCGTTCCGGAGGACTTGGCGAGACGGAAGCTCATCCGGGTTCCGAATCGGTCAACAACGGACTGGCCGTGCTTGTCCTTGACCGTCAGCAACAGGGCGGCCGCCCCGGCCACGGCCAGGACTGCAAGGCCAGGGAACAGGCCCCAGATGGCGAAACTGATGATCCCGGCCAACAAGCCGGCCATGACAATGCCGGTGCCGATAGCGCCGAGGTTGCCCAGCCCGGCCGAGCGCGGGACGCGCCAGTTGCCGTAGGACGGTTCCTTGTATTCGGTATTAATTGCTGCCACTGGGGCCCTCCCCGGTTGAATCCTGCGCGGTCTGTTGTGCGGCCTGAGAAACCCTGGACGCTGCTTGTGCTCCTACGGCGACGACCATGCCCGCCGGGCCTGCAGCCTTCGCCGCACCCGCCGCGGCACCGCCACCGGCAGCAGCCCCTGCCCCGGCTCCGGTAGTGCCTGCTGCGCCGGCCATGGCGCTGGCGGCCCCGCCCGGACCGGTAGCCCCGGGCGTCGGCTGGCCGCCATTTCCCTTCGGGCCAGGCGTTCCATTGCTGCCCTTCGGAGACGCGCCTGACTGGTTGCCTTGTGTACTTGCCGGTGTCGGGGCGGCATTGCCCTTACCGCTGCCGCTGCGGCCCATGGACACGGCGCCTGTGGCCATGGCCCCAACGGCAGCTCCGGCCCCTGCTCCCCCGCCGGAGGCGACGGCCCCGACCATCGGGGTGACGAAACGCATCAGCGCCGGCAAAGCGAACAGAGCGACGATCATCAACGTGAAGCCCGTGATGGAAGTGATCAATGAATCCTCCCCACTGTTGTTACCCATGAGGAGGAATGCGACCGAGTAGACAATGGCTGCGGCAGGTTTGTAGAGGATGAACGCGATAGTCCAGCCAACTGCTTTCTGGAACCACTGCCTCCCCATCTCGGTGTTGGTGAAGGCCGCGGTGGTGGGCAGGATGCCCGCCAGGATCACCAACATGCCGCTGCGGACCACCATCAAAACGACTTGGACGAGGGAGGCAATCAGACCGATCAGTCCCAGAACGATGAGGATGAACACGCCGATCCCTGTCTGGCCGGTCACGACCAGGAGGCTCATCGCCTCGGCAAAGCCCTTACCGTCCGTGGATCGGTCGATGATGGCTGCCGAGAATGCATCCGCGGCGATCACCAGAATGGAGATGACCCCCAGACCAAGGCCCGAGACTAAAGCCAGTGTGATGAGGGACCGGAGCAGATCCTTTAGTGGTGCTCCGCGTTGTTCCCAGATCATTCGGATGCCACCGAGAATGACCGCGAGGACAGCCAGCGTCAGAGTCCAGAGCATCAATTCGCTGTTCACCATGGAGACGATGGGACTCGGCGTCGCACCGTCGGAGCTAGCCAGATTCACCGTGGGCATCGACACCCAAAAGGTCGACAGAGTCGTCACCATCTGACTCATGCCCTCCATGATGGCCTTCGCCATATTGCCCATGGCGTCATCGGCTAGTCCTGAGACCCAGTTCCCGACTGCGCATTCGGCATCTATGGGTCCGCATGCTTTTTCCGCCACGGTCAGGCTCCCGACCAGGGGATGAAGCCGCTGAGGTCTCGAAGTTGGGCTATTTCATTGATCAACTGGCCGGAGTCGGCAATTGCCAGTTTCCAGTCCCCATCGGCCCACTGCAAAGGAAGGGCCGCGTGCCCAAGCAGCCCTTTGTCGGTCTGGAAGGCGATGTCAACGTTTGCTGCGGAAGGTGAGTAACTCTTGATTACGAAGCCGCGAAATTGAACGGTTGAGTTCGACGTGGACTTTGACGACGAGTCTGCCCTGGCGATATCCCGACCCGGCCCGGGCATCAAGAGCTGGTCTGTTGCCTTCCGATTGAGGACAGGATCTCCGGAGGAGCCCATGGCCAAGATGTTAGTGGCTGCATAGAGGGCGCCGGTTGGGGACTTTGCGAAGCATGATCTGAAGCCATCTTCGTCAGTCACGCCCGGACCGAAGGTCTTGGGGTCGGTGGGTGCGGCAATTTTTCCGACGAGTTCCCACTTGGATTTAGGAGCTGCTCCCAGTGCAGTTTCCGTGCTTGAGGGCAGACCGCAGACGCTCTTGCCGGCACCTGCCCTGGCACTGGGGCTAGCTGTGGCCGGGTTGGCGGACGCTGCTGTTCCCGGCGCTGGCTGGGCAGTGTCCTGTCCTTTGGGGAGCAGGAAGATAACGACGGCTGCTGCAATCAGCGCGACCACCAGCGCGGCAGCAATGATGAAACCGGGTTTGCTGAACGGATTGCTTTCGGTGCTGCTCTCTGTTGACTGGCTCATGGGGAACCTCCCGTTTTTGTTGGTGCTGGTTTAGACGAAGGCACGGACGATGCCGGCGGCGCCGGTGATGATGATGCAGCCCATCAGGACCCAGCCGAGCTTGCCGATGGCCTGGGCGCCCTCGCCGCGCTGGAGCTGGATGACCATGCCGATGCCGACGATGATCACGCCCAGGACGCCGAGGACCAGTCCGATGCCGGACGCCCAGTTCAGGATCGTGAGCAGGCCACCCGCCTGTGCCGGAACGACCGGGGTGGGGTTGGGGATAACGCTTCCGTCAAATACGGCGAAGGGGTTCATGGTGAGACCTTTCAGTGGGTGGTGCTGGGTGTGGTGTCGGTAGCCAGGGCGGCTAAGTCAGTGATGAAGCGTTGGTATTCGCGGGCGGGCGGTGGGGTGGTGGAGCCTCCTTGCCGCCAGGCCTCGACCCAGGGCAGGGTCCAGAACCGGGGGGCTCCCCCGCTAACGATGGCGGCGAAGTCACGCAAGGGTTTGGGCGTCTTCCCCGGCGCGTCCGAGAGGACGGCGAGGCCGAGCAGATCAACCGCGGGTGCCGCGCCTGATGCCCACTGCGTCAGGGCGCTCTGTGCCGCTGTCAGGCCGCGCATGTCTGCGCGGCAGACCAGCAGCACCCGGGGTCTGCTGCCGTCCAGGAGGACGGGCCAGCAGTGACCGGTGGCCCGTGCCCCGCCGGTCAGGTCAGCGATGCGGCTTTCGCCGGATCCACCGTGGGCGCCGGTGACCCACAGTGCTGCGGAACCTGCCAGTGTGCGTCGGGCCAGACGGTCTGCGGCGTCCGGTTCGACCATTCCTCTCAGCGGTCCACTGATCACGGCCGCCGGCGGTTCGTGCGTTTCCGGGGCTGCGGTGTCCGCGCCGTCGGGGGCCGGGTGGGTGATCCAGGGGTTCAGGGACTGTTGCATGGTTGCCTCCTTTCAGAGTCCGTGGTGGGTGGTTTAGAAGCCGTCGGCGACGGCGGCCGCGGCCGCGAGCCATGCCCGCTGGGTTGCGGGCTGGAGTGCTTCATAGCGGATGGGGCCGTTGACCAGGGCCGGATCGTAGGGAATCCGGACGACCGCGCGGACGAACGGGGCGAATCCGTCCGCGATCCGCTGGGCCTCGTCCCTGGCCCGCTTCAGGGCCTCCCCGCTCATGCTGCGCTTGGCGTCGGTGGATTCCGAGACGATGACGACGGCGTTGCGGGCCAGCTCCGCGTCGTGCCCGCCCCGGGATTCCAGCGTCTGCAGCGTCAGCCGGGCCGCTTCGGCGCGGTCCTCGATGGCCGTGACCGGGACGACGAGCTGGTTGGTGTGGTCAATCATCCGCCGCCAGTTCGCGGCCCGGGCGGTGTTGCCCGAGTCCATGACCACTAGCCGGTAATAGCGGGTGAGCACCTGATGGGCGATATCGACTTCCTCGGCGGTGACTTCATGGTCGCCTTCCTCGTTTTCATCCGAGCGCAGGACGTCGAACTTGTCGGCGGTCTGATGGTGGACGAACTTGGCGATTTCGGCCGCGTTCGTTGACGGGGAGAGCAGGTCGGTGGAGGCGTCGATCAGGTCCAGGACGCTGCGGTCGTGGGAGCCCTTTTCCGTCCGCCATCCGAGGGTGCCCTGGGACTCGTTGTTATCCCACGCGACTGTGGCGGCGCCGCTGTAGCGGGCGAGGATGGCCGAGAGCATCACCACGGTGGGGGTCTTGTTGGCCCCGCCCTTGCGGTTGACCACGGCGATGGTCCGGGGGCCGGGCCAGTGCTGGCTGACCGTGCGGATGTCTTCCCGTTCGGTGAGTTCTTCCACTGAGGGGTCCATCCGGAGCCCCAGGCGCGTGAGTGTTCCGCGCCAGCCCTGTGTGGCCGGTTTCAGTGCCGGGGCGCTGACCAGGAATGAGGTTTCCTTCAGGCTGCGCCGGATCGGCGCTGCTTCTTCAGCAACCGCTGCTGTCTGCGGTTCCGGGGCGGGCGGCCACGGCGGGGCGTCCACCGGCGTTGCAGGGTCAGGAGCGGCCATGGGCTCCGGTGCGGGTGCGGGGGCGGTCTCAATGACGGCCGGCGCTGCGGTCGCGGGCGTGGTTTCGGGGGCTTCCGCCCGGCGGCGGGCCGGAGCGGGCTCATAGGAGACCGATTCGATCTTGTTGTCGGGGTGGACGATGAGTTCACCATGCCCTTCGGGGTCCTCGATGCGGACCCGGACGGGGCGCCGGAGGGTCTGGGCTTCGCCCACGATGAGTGCCAGGGCGTTGTTGCGGAGTTCCTGCATGGAGTCTCCGGCAGGGACGATGCGGGAGTTGCCCGCGAGGATGACCTCGGCGGTGCCGTTGTCGCGGACGATGGCCCGGATGTTCGGAAAGGCCATGACCTCGGTTGGCGTAGTACCCATGAGCTTCTTCCTTACGTGTGTGGGATGGAGGGTGTGGCGTTTAGGAGGCGGGCGGGGTGAGGCGGTTGACCTTCCAGGGGGCGTCCTTGCCGGTGCGGAGCAGCTGCACCGTGTAGGTCCCGGCGTTGGTGGGGACCGTGGCGGTGACGCCGAAGCCGTTGGTTTCATCGACGCTCAGGGTGGCGGGGCCGGTGACGCGGCTGGCCGGGATGTTGGCCGGGTCCACTGCCGAGTAGTCAGCGGTGGCCTGCGGGGTCAGCCAGCGGGCCAGGTCATTGGCCCACTGCTTTTCCTCCACGCTGGGACGGGCGAAGTCCGCCATCGCTTTCCCCGCGACGTCCACCGCTTCGTCCTTGCTGGCCTGATCCCACGTAATGCCGATCGTGGCCGGGATAGCGCCGCCCTGCGCCTGTGGCCCGCTGTTGGCGCTCAGTGAGACCGGCGCGGACGATGTGGGCCTAGTGCCGGTTGAATCCGCCGGTGCCGGCGTCGTGTTCGCCACCGGTGCGCAGGAAACGCAAAGCAGCGCCACAGCGACCAAGGTCAAAGGCTTTTTCACTTCTTCTCCTCTTGATTGGGCAAGTACAGGAAAGCTGAGGGGACAGTCTTGGCCACTGTCCGGGTGTAGTAGCTGTGGTCCGCCGGAGCAGGGTTGCCGTTGTAGCCCTCTTCGACGTAGGTGCCGTTGTCCTTGACTTCCTTGACCACCGCGACGTGGCCGAAGCCCGGGTCCGCTCCCCCGGCGCCCGGGGCGTACCAGACAACGGCACCGACCCGGGGTGTGCTGCCGGCAGCCCAGCCCTTGGCATCCCAGCCGGCCTTCCAGGTCAGGGCCGAGCCGAGGCCCTGCCCGTCCGGGCGGAACGTGCCATTGAGGAACTTGAACGGTGCGCTGGTTGAGCCCATCTGCTGGTTCACCCGCCACAGGGCGAAGTCCACACACTCGCGGTAGTACATGCCCAGCGGCGACGTGCTGGCCGAGCTTGCGCCGACCTGCAACCAGGTCGGCGAGTTCTTCCACGGGTAGTCATCCCCCACGCCCGACTGTCCCGGGATGGCGCAGCCGCTGCCCTGCAGGGAGAACTCCGAGTTCGAGAGCGCCTGAACGAGCTTGACGGCCTCGGACCAGTACTTCTGGTAGTGGTACGGGTCGGCGTTGCCCTGGACCTTGTTACCGGCCATGGTCGGTTCCAACAGCTCCCAGCCAGCCACTGACTGCAGGGTCTTGATGAAGTTTGTCGCGCTTGTGGTGGGGTCCATGCGGTCCGCGTAGGAGCCCCACGCGCCGTTGTCCCGCTGCTGGAACAACCCCCGCGAATCCGGCCCCGCCCCGTCGCCGCTATCCAACACCCGCAACCCCGACTCCCCCAGAGCCACCATCACGCTGATCATCTGCCCTTTCACCGACAAGTCCAGTGCCTTGCCGGCGCCCATGATCGCTGCGGCATTCTGCAACTGCTCCGACGTGTACCCGTCGACTTTCGTGTTCCCGTCCACTACGACCGAGACCGGGCCACAGTCAGCAGCAGCAGGCTTAGCCGGGGCCAACAAAAGGATCATGGAGAAGACCAGCCCGAAGAACAGGCTCGGGACGGCAACAAGGGCCACGAGACCCAAAGATTTGCGGTGGCTCATGAGGTGGCTCCAGCAAATACGAGCACCCAGCAACGGAAGCCTTTACGAACTTGGTACGCAGACCGACGCGAGCTGCCATCTTGCAGCCGGCGCGCTTCCAGCGGCCACTGTGTATCGAACGGCAGCTTGTTCTTCAAAAACTGTCCCTCCCCCTTGGGCATCGCTTCCCCGTCTACTGCCAGCAACCGACAACTCGTTGGCTGGCCGCCGTCTTTCTCTCGTTCCCACCAAGCTGCTTGTCATGTCCACTCGCCAGGAGTCGCATCGCTTCGGGCTGCAGGATCTCTTCCGACAGTGACGCTGCACGTCCTTCTTTCGAAGAAGGCCTGCAATTTGACTGTAGCTCAAAGTTCATCATTTAGCGATACACTTGATTCTGCGACTCAGAGCTATCCGAATAATCGGGCAAGATGGACGCATGCCGCGCCTCATCCAGCCCAACCACCCGCAGGAGGTTGAGGCAGCCATCGAAGTTCTCGGAAACCGAGCCCACGCGGCCATCCTGCGTTACCTGCACCAGAACGGCCCCTGCACCACCGGCGAAATCCTCAGGGGAATAGTCCTGGACGGCAACAAGGCGCTGACCCGGCCCAGCCTCCAACACCACCTGGAAGCGCTCGAAGCTACCGGTGCTGTCGCGGCCAACTTCCCCGCGGGCCAACGGCACGGCAAACGCGTGAAATACGAGGCCAATATTGACGCAGTGGAGTTCGAGATGCTTCCTGCCTATGTCAACTATCTCCGCGGCAGATGAGCGCCCGCTGTTCATAACAAGCTTGTCGAAGAGCAATACCTTCTTGTTTCCCTAAGCACGTTACATGCCTGTGGTGAACATGTGCAACGCATGTAGTGAGCATGGTTTATGCCTGTATCAGGCAATGATGGACGTTACGATGTCTGGGTTCCGTTGTTCTGCCTTGATCAGCCCTGGAGGATGAAGACCTAATGCTGACGCCACGGCGCATCCTGGCCTGCCTGGCGTTCCTTGTGCCGGCGGCCGGGCTAGCGGGGTTCGCTGTCGTCATGGCCCGCAAGATCGTCAAGCGGGGCCCAAGGGACTATCGCCGGGCCGAGGTGCTGGAAGACGGACGAGGAATCCGCATCGATTTGGATGACTACACCAAAGTCCCGGGCGACTTCGGGGTGTTCGACCCCGTGACGGAGAAGTACACGCGAGTCGGCGAGGTCACGCTGATCAATGAGGATCAAAAGTACGTAGAACGGAGGATTGATCCGTGTGGCTCCGAGACGGGAGGTCTGGGGCCTATCGTCGATTGGACCCCGGATGTGTTCTTCGAACCCTCTGCTGTCAGTGGACGCTACGAGGAGGTGGACATCCCCACCGCCTATGGTGCGGCGCCTGCATGGCTATTTGAAGCTGATGACACGGACGTATGGGTGATCCATATCCATGGCAGTTGGACCGACCGATCGATTATGTTCCGAGATGTCCATGCCTTCAGTTCATTGGGATTCACGTCCTTGGTTCCCACATTTCGCAGCGACGCCGAAGTCAGCCCACCACAGGCGGAATCGAGTCACCTTGGGCAAACGGAATGGCGTGATGTGGATAGCGCTGTGTCCTATGCCGTCGCTCGTGGAGCCAGGCGCATCATCCTCTCCGGCTGGTCAATGGGTGGGACCATTGCCCTGCTCACAGCGGAGCGCAGCGCCCACCGGGACCGGATCGTAGGGCTTGTCCTGGTAGGTCCTGTCACGAGCTGGCGTAAAGCCATCTCCGCAGGGGCGGTGCGGGCCGGGGTGCCGGCGATTGGTGCCGGCCTTGTTATGCGTCTGTTGCAGGCTCCCTCATTCGCGAGGATGCTCGGGCTGGAGGAACCGATCGATTTCGATGCACTTGACTGGGTGGACGTACCTAACCGGGTGAAAGTCCCGACCTTGGTCTTGCACTCGACCGCAGACCTAGAGGTTCCGTGGGAGATCTCGGCCGCGTTCCAACGTGCGAATCCGGCCACCGTCACCTTGATTTCACTGCCCGAGGCTCACCATACCCAGGAGTGGAATGCCTCGCCTTCTACCTTCACCAAGGAACTTACGAGTTGGGTCAGCAGGACGATCTTGACTGAGCGGAGCTAGGTCTGCGTGTCTAGCTTGGCCTCAATGTGGCTGATCCTGCCCTGAACAGATTCCGGGAAGTCCATCAAGTTCACCCGCTCGTAGTTGTGTAACACAATGAGGCTTTTATAGACGCCATTTTCGAGCGTTTCATTGAATAGGTCCCATGCCGGACTGACTCGTGATCGATCTGCATTAACCCGCATCCTCAATGCGGTCAGCCACAGAGCATCGATCATCCAGAGACGCAACCTCGGGAGATGCTTCGATAGGAAAAGAATCAGCCACCCTGCCGCCGTCACTGAGAGGCCTACATAGAAAAGGCGGTCAAACCAACTTCCGATCGCTCGGGCGACCCAGGGCGAGAAGTGGAACAGCACCACGTACGTAATGTGGCATGAAACAGCCACCACAACCACCATCAGGCCGACAGAGAATGTTGCGTACAGGCCCTTTGCCTTGTGCCGAAGCATGTAGACGATCCTGAGCACGGTGAACAACAACGCGAGCATGTACGTGCCGCTGTACACGGCAGTTGCGAGCTGGTCCATGTGGGTATCAATGAAGTCAGCAGCCGTTGGAGCTTTGCCCTCAATCAGAGCGAAGCTGACAATCATGATGGGAATACTCAGCAACGGCGCGTAGTAGGTCCATCTGACAATGGGTACGTTCGCTAAACGCCGCACGCTGTCGTTGAAGAAGAAGATCGCTAGTAGCGCGAAGATGGCTTGAAGCAGGTTCGTCACGTTGGCGCCACCGAGGTAGCGGTCGATATCCACTAGCGGTGTAACCGTTCCCAGGACATAGAGCGCCGCGAGGCCGAACATCGATGCCACCCACGAGGCCCGGGACTCCGCCACCTTGACCACCGATGGGATCCGAAGGAGGCATAAGGCACTCAGCAGCGCAAAGAGCAACAGTTTCATGGTCTATCAGAGAAAAGGATCAGAATCGGACGAGCTGCGTGAACGGGACTTCTTCGACATCTCGAAAGCGAAATCCTCCACCCACCTTTCGACAGGATGATTCGGAACGGACCGGCAGGTGACACTAATTGCGTCCGCGGTTTCCCTCAGCATCTCTTCAGAGAGATCCGGCAGAGCCAGGGCAATCCGAAGGCTCTCCAAGTAGATGTGTCCGAGCTCGTGATAGATGCAGTGAAGTTTGTATTGCTGCGACTTCTGCGGGGGGAAATAGACGTTTATGCGATCTTCAAATTCGGCTTTGAAGGCCGTGAGCGCACCCCAGGACTCGTTGTACTCGATCAGATTGATCGGCTTCTCGCAGATCACGGTCAAGCGTTCGACGACTTCCTTCATCGACGTCGTGCCGGTACCGCACAACTCCCGAACCTTGTCCTGAACCGGAGGGAGAGTCATTCATCCTCGCCGTTCATCGACGCATCGATAATCCTTGTGATAGTCCTCAGTGTTTCCGGCGAAGTCGCGCCCAGGTTTCTCGCGGCGAAGTTCTTCACCTTGAGCTTGCGCATCTGCACAAGGAACTCCATCCGCGCTTCTACCTCGGGAGGAGTCTCACTGTTGAGATCACAGAGGTAACTGGCCGGTACGGCAAAAACGAACTCTGCGATGCCCTTCAGGAGTTCCTGGTCGGTCACCAGGCTGCCAGTGCCATTGATCAAGTATGACCACCGTGTTCGCGACAGCTGGATTCCGTGGGTCGAAAGTGCTTCCTCCACATGAGGGTAAGTGAGCGCCGCGTTGTTGTCCGACTCCCAGATATCGACCAGGATGCCCATGCGATCGGCTAGGCGCTCTTTTTTCTGTTGTTGCGTAAGGAACACGCTGCGGGCCCCATTTCCCATCGTTAAAGCTCCTTCAGCCAAGGTCAGCTGCTTATGGTGTGGCCACTACACAGAGCAGGCGGACAGCTGACACAAAATTTTACCTGATGACATTCATAGCGTATAGGCCATGAGTAACTACTGAGTTGTGCATGTGCGGAGCATGTCTGTAGGCTTTCGCTTACTTGAGTTCTTGGGGGATTCAAGTCGATGCCGCCGGCCAACACGTCCTGTATAGCTAGGGGTGGCTTGTGAAAAAGTGAAATATCCGACGTTAGCGATATTTCAGCAGAAACGATCAGCCGTTGGCCTGCCTGGCAACCGGGCCGGTTCGTAGCCAGTAAGCGTTGCCCTTCGCGGGGTTGGTGTATCGCGAAGGCCGGTACCCGTTGCGTTGGTGCGTACGCGGCAACCGTTACACGACGGGCCCTTGTATTCCTTGGGCCGGAAGGGATCTCAAACGGTGTCTTGCGAACGATCGTTACCGACCATGTGGGAGACCTAGTCGATGAGGTCCCATCAGCCTATGGTGTCTGCCGGCGTCAGTCCCTGGCTGCGACCGAATCTGCGGGCGATGACGACGTCGGTGGAGGAGTGGGACAGGATGGAAAGGACGATGACGAGGGCGACCATGTGGTAGATCTGGTCGGCTAGGGCGATGCCTGATTCGAGGATGATCAGGCCATAGACGACCGAAGCGAAGCCTTTCGGGCCGAACCACATCGCGGTGACCTGTTCTCCGAAACTGAGTTTGGCTCCGATAAAGGACACCAGAAGAGCGAGAGGTCTGGCGATGAGGAGGGCGAGTATGGCGAAGACCCAGCCGGCGAAGGGAATCTCGCCGAAGAGAAAGGTCGGGGTGATCAGGGCGCCGAAAACCATGATGGCGGCCAGTTTGAACAGTTCGGTGACGAGTTCGCCGAACTGTTCGAATTCGTGGCGGAGTTCCGTGCCAAAGGTGGCCACTGTGATCCCGGCGGCGAAGGCGCCCAGGAAGAGATTGGCATGGGTTGCCTGGCAGATGGCCAGGACCAGGAGTCCGATGGAGACGGCAAGCAAGGGCTGCAGGGATCGTATCGCCTGCAGGAAGGGGAGGCGTTCGAGCCCGAGTACGATCACCGGGACGATGATGCCGACTGCGATGCCGAGGACGATTTCGAAGAGGAGTTCTTCGCCCTGGGCATTGCCGCCGCCGGCGGCGGCGAGCAGGATCAGCACGATGGGCAGTGCCAAGCCGTCGTTGACGCCGGATTCGACGTTGAGCAGGTGCCGCAGCCGGCCTGGGACTTCTTCCCTACCCACGATGGCGGCGGCGAAGACAGGGTCCGTGGGGGCGAGGATGGCGCCGAGGAGGAAGGATTCCAGCCAGGGCAGCCCGACGATGTAGTGGGCGAAGACAGCGGTTAGAGCGAGAGTTAGGGGCAGGCCAAGCAGCAGGGCCCTGCCGGGGAGCCGCCACGCCGCGTGGAGATCGCGGAACCCGACGCGCATCCCGTCTGTGAAGAGCACTGAGAACAACGCCAGTTCGGCGAGCCCTCCCACGATCGGGTCGCTGGACGTGATCGTGATTACCCCGAGGGCTCCGGGTCCCAGGAGAAAACCTCCGACGAGGAAGAGCACGGCAGTGGAGAGCACTGTCCGGTGGGCACGTTCGGAGATCAGTACCCCGATCAGCAGCAGGACAGCGAAGGACAGCAGTAATGCAGTAGCCATAGGCACCTCCTCATTCTTTCCAAGCCTAAGCTGAGCTGGGCCCGGGCTGTCCTAGTCACCGGATGGGGATCAGCTATCCGATGACGGGTCATTCTTCGGAGAGTCGGTACAGGCGGGGCCGCGAGGACAGCTGGCGGGTCTCGGACATTATGCCCAGCCGGATTTCGGTCCCTGTGGTGGCGGTAATGAACGTGAACCGGCACCTCACCATCCAGCAACCGCGTGGGGCACCTACGTCGCTTCCAAAAACAGAAGATGGGGAAAGAGGGATGGATACTCGCGGTACAGCGCGTTGTTCCCCTTGCGGGGAACTGGTTCTATCTCTGCCGGGTTTCTATGGAGTCGGCCGTGTCCAGCAGGTTTTTTCGTTCGGGGTCTGAGTGGTCCGCGGCGCCGATGGCGTTGCGCATGCGGCCAAGGTGGTCCTGGATCTCCGTCCGGTACTGGCCCTTCCGGTCGCACCAGGCAAGTTCGTGAAGGAGCCCCAGGAGACGGCCGGCGACGGCCGCGTCCGCGGCACCGTATTGCCGGGGCTGGTTCATCGCCATGTCGAGCAGATCGTTGAGCCCAGGAAGTGAGAGCACCACCCTGATGCGCCCGTCCTCGTCGGTGAGGTGTTCCGGGCCCGGGTTCCTTCCCACCAGCCGGCACAGCAGGGCAGAGAGGTGCCCGATGACGTGCACTGCCGTGGTGGGGTCGTTGATGCCGGGCGAGAGTGCGCGCGTCGCGACGTCAACCAGCTGCCGGAACCCGTACCCGACGTCCTGAACGTTGGTGCGTTCATACCCTGTTGCGACAGCGGCATTGACAGCTTTGGCCAACTTCCCGCGGGTTTCGGTTCCGAATATTGCTCCTGGTTCGGCCGGCCAGGCGGTGGCGAAGGGAACGCCCTCCACCAGGGAGCTGCCCGGTTGCCGGTCTATCCGTACCATGGCGCCGGAATCTTCCGCGGCCTTCAGGAGTGCGCATTGATCCAACGATGTCAGGAAGCCCGAGGAGCGGGATTCGATGAGGAATGCACCGGAGCCCGGGACGGGTCCGGGCCCGGGTGTGGGCCGGTCCTTAGGGAAGACCCGGTCTATGGTTTCGAGGGTTTCGGCGTTGACGTTGCGCATCATGGTTTCCACACGGATTTCCCGGGTGAGGTGGGCCAGGAAAAGCACCAGCGCAACGACGCTGGCGATGGCAAGGGCGAACGCGAGGGTGACCGAAAGTTCCGGTACGAACGCGGTGTTTCCGTTGCTTGCGTCGCGGACGCTGCGCAGGACTGTCAGCGCGAATGCGAAGGATGCCAGAAAGAGGGCCAGCGTTCCGTGGACGAACCGGTCCGAGGTGAAAGTCCGCAACAGACGCGGCGAAAACTGGCTGCTGGCCAGCTGCAGCGTGACGACGGTGAGGGAGAAGGTCAGGGACGTCACCGTGATCAGGGACCCCGAGATGGCCTGCAGGACTGACCTTGCTGCTTCGGGGCCGCCGCTGAAGAGAAAGACACTGACACTGCCGGGCAACTTGCCGTCGACAGCGGAATCCAATGCAGTCAGCGCCACGCCCAGCACTACAGCCAGGGCAACTGCCAACGCCGGCAGAGGCCATAGCCGGGTCTGCAGCGCATCCAGCCAGTGCGCGGCACGCCCTTTCACCAGCAGCGGCCCGTGTGAAGTGACGGTGCCTCATTCATAAGCTCCTGCTCCTCCTGTGCAAAGACCAGCTTCCCGGGGCCGGTTCAGCTCCCCCAACCTACCGTCCTCACGCTTGCAGCTAACCGAACTGGCCGAACCGGAAATACCCAGCGTACGGTCAACGGCGTTCCCTGTCTTAGTATCGGTCCGGCTTCCATATCCAAAGACCGCGAAACGGATGTGGTGTGATTCCCGGAGGGACCCCGGCTGTGTCCTGACTATCGCTGTGTTGCCGTTGGGGCCGCCTCAGGGGTGGGACTGCTGGCCCTCGTGTGTCTCGGCGTTCTGATCGCGTCGTCGGACGGCCCACCACTGTCCAAGAAAAATGGTCAGGGAGAGGCCCGCGGCTACGGTCAACGTCAGTACATCCTGTCCGGCCTTTGACCACGATGAAAGCTGTCAGGACGAGGACGTCGAGGATGATCGCGACCGCGGGTACCCACCTTCTGGCTCCGATGTCCTGGTGCAGATGACGGATGACACCCAGATGGCTCCCCGATCCTGCAGCGGGCCACTCGGGTTGCTGGCCGGCGCTGCGGTGGACCTGGATCAAGCCGTCATAGTGGACCTGAATGAGATTGACATAGTCACCAGGGTATTGCCGGGCTCCGAAGGCGTTCAGTAATCTGCACTACACAACGGAAAGCTTCCGTCCCGGCCGGCAGGGGTTACCGTGCTTGATCGGGCGCGGACCTTGAGTCCAGCAGCAGCGGGATGAAGGTTCGTTGTTCTTGCTGTTTCTCCAGCGGTACAAGAACTACACCGACTCATTGGTCGATTTGATGCTGGTGCCCAGCAGCGACATCACACCGTCCCGCTTCGGGAGGCTCTGCGACAAGTCAGGCGGACCGCGCCGTATCCCTCCAAGGCCGAAGTGCAACCCAGAGGCCGCAGCGCCGGCAAATATAGGTGTGTCCGGCTCCGAGTGCATGCAGCTTTTTGCGCTGCATCGTCCTGCCGCAACAGGAGCACGTGTATTCGCTGTCAGAATCCATGGTTTTTGAGCGCTTCTTTGAGTTGATCGACCGTTGGCAGACCCGCGAAGCCGCTTGAAGTCCGGTAGATCCGACAGGCGAGGTCGCTGGCCGGGGCCCCACCGGGAAAAATGTCGGCCCCGTCAACTGTGATCGTCGGAGAACCGGCAAAGGCGGTGCCCACTGTGTCCGCTGAAGACTCCAGCAGCCGCATGTGTACTGCGGTGTCCCCATGGCCCAAAGCGGCCAGGGCAGTTTCCACGCGCTGGGCTGCTTCAGCCGAGTTGGGGCACTCATCGATGTGCAGCAGTTCTACCCTCATGCAGATATTCTCCATCGCCAACCCACTGAGATGCGAGGACGGCAGCAGCTGAAGAACCTATCGGGCTGGAATGCCGTCAGGTCTCGTGCAGGGGCGTGGCGGTGCCGATCCCAGGGTCAGTCATGATCTGCGTGCTCGGATCGGCAAGGATCGGCGCCATTGATTTGGGACCGTGGCGCCCTTAGCCCGGGCCTGGTCGCAGATGGCTCAAACAGGACCCATACATACCCCGGCCTGAAGGGCTGCCTGGTGGGGATCGCTCTCCGGACGCGAAACGGTATTCACTTCCTCCATCGTGCCGCCGGGCAGGCGTCGGTGCGCTCATGTGGCCGGTTATCGTCGGATCAGCCGGGTGTCCAGGTCGGCCCGCCACCGGCGCAGCAACAGCAGTGTTTTGATAACGGCGGCCGTGGCGGGTGCGCGCAGGCGGGCACGGACGTCGGCGATCGCGGCGTTCCATACCCCGTCCGAGTACGTGGGGTACGGGTGTGTCGCTGCGGCGATGTCGGAGGTCTTCAGCCGGTGTTCCATGGCCAGGACGACCTCGGCCATGGATTCTCCTGCCCGCGGCCCGACGATGGTGGCGCCCAGGATGTGCCCGCGCCGGTCCGCGATCAGCCGGGTGAAGCCGTCCGTGGTGTTGTCGGTGACCGCCCGGTCCACGTGGGTGTGGTGGATGGTCCGGACCATGGCGTGTGTCCCGGGAGGGTGTGTGGCGCCGACGGCGGCGAGTTCGGGGGATGTGTATGTGACCCGTGGCACGACCGGGCTGATTTTGAGGTTCAGGCCAAGAACGGCGTTGCGGGCGGCGATGCTGGCGTGTACTCCGGCGACATGGGTGAAGCGGGGATGGGCGGTGACATCCCCCGCGGCCCAGACGGACGGGTTCGTGGTCCGCATCCCGGGATCAGTGACGATCTGGCCGTGGGCGTCGGTGGAGATGTCCAGATGTTCGAGTCCGAGCCCGGCTGTGCGCGCCGTGCGGCCGGCCGCCAGCAGCACGGTGTCGGCGGTGAGGACCGTGCCATCTCCCAGTTCCAGGCGGGAACCGGGTTTAGCGGGGCTGATCCGTTCCACACGGGTGTGTTCCAGGACCCGGATGCCGTCGGCTTCCAGGCTGGTCTTGACCAGCGCGGCTGCTTCGCGGTCTTCTCTGGGCAGGATCGTTGACCGGATGATCAGCGTGACCTCGGATCCGAGCCGGGCGAAGGCCTGGCCCAGTTCGCAGCCAAGGGGGCCGCCGCCGATGACGGCCAGGCGGGCCGGGATCGCGGGGAGGTCCCAGACGGTTTCGGACGTCACCACCGAAGGGCCCGCGAGCCCGGAAACCTCGGGGACATGCGGGGCCGCGCCCGTGGCGATGAGAGCCTGCCGGAATCTGATTGTCCGGCCGTCAACGGTGGCCACGCCGGGAGCCTCGAATCTGGCAGCGCCCCTGATGAACCGCACCCCGGCAGCCTCCAGGGCCTGCGGGGAATCCGCCGGTTCGATGGTGGCGATGGCATCCCGGATCATTGTGCGCACGATGGAGAAGTCCGGGTCCTGCCCGGTGAGCATTGCCCTGGTGCGGGCCGTGGCGGCGGCGGCCAGGAGTGTCTTGGACGGGACACAGCCGGTCCACAGGCAATCACCTCCGGTCCGGTCGCGTTCGACCAGAACGGTCCGGGCGCCGACGCCGGCGGCCGTCATCGCGCCGACCAGCCCGGCGGTGCCGCCGCCGAGCACCAGCAAATCAACAATCCCGTCCCTGTCCGCCATGTCCGTGCCCTCCGTCGCCGGGTAAGTTTGGCACCCAGGCCCCGGTCACTACCATCGGCCGAGTGTGGCCAACTGGAACGGGAGGGCACCGTCAAGGACAAGTACAACATCTATGCACCGGTCTACGACGTGCTCTCCGGCGAGTTCGCCGTGTACCGGGCGGGCCGTATCCTGGGCATCGACGCACTCGACCCCCGGCCCGGGGACCAGATCCTGGACATCGGCTGCGGGACCGGCCTGAACTTCCCGCTCCTGCAGGACAGGATCGGCCCCACGGGGACAATTATCGGTATCGACCGCAGCCCCGGAATGCTCCGCCAAGCACACCGCCGTGCCCGGCTGCACCGCTGGGACAACATCATTCTGGTGCAGGCGGACATCATCAGCCTCGATGCGTCGGCGGTCATGGAGCAGGTTAGCGGCCAAGGAGGCACCCCGGCCTCGGACGGCATCATTGCCACATATTCGCTGTCGCTGATGCCGGCCTGGCGGACCGCATGGGCGAACATCCAGAACCTGTTGGGCGCGGAGGCACGGGTCAGTATTGTCGACATGCAAGAACCGTACGGGAGCGCACGCTGGCTTGCCCCGCTTGCCCGTTTCGCCTGCAGGATTGGCGGTGCAGACATCTTCGCCCACCCCTGGCAGTTCGTGGAGGAAGACTGCGTCGGAGTCGATAGCCGGTCGGCCCGGGGAGGGCACCTCCAGATCCGGGCAGGGACCCTGCAACACCGCCACGAGTAGTCTGGTCGACTCAAGGTTTCAGGGAGCTCCGTCCAGGACGCCAGCCGTTCCCTTTTTCGGTATCTGCGGACGCCCCCAGTGTCTCTGATCCGCGGAATGCCGGAACCAGTCTTCGTCCATCCAGCGCCGGAGGAGATCGAATGCACCCCGTGGTCGCCAGCCGTCGGTGACTTCGTCGCTGATTCTGTCCAGGAACGCGTCCGGTCGATGTGAGTGTGCGATTCCAGCCAGAACGGTGAAGCGATGGCATCGGCCAGCGAGACGACGGACGCGGAATTTTTCAAGCTGAGCGGTACCGACGGGAGTTAGGCGGCTGGCTGTTGGGACTGTTTGCTTGACTCCTTGACTTGCCCCAGGGACCGAGCAGAATCCGCGTCTGGTCCTCGCGGGTGTCCTGCACTCTTGACGAGCCTCCTGGAGGGTCCAAGAATGAGGCAACAGCTGCCGTCGGTGCTCGTCACTGCGCCGGCGGCTTCTCTGGGGCCGAGCCGATGGAGTGGGGTAGGGCGTGAAGGCCATAGTCGCCGGGGCGGGAATTGCCGGGCTCGTCGCAGCCCGCCAGTTGGGCCTGGCGGGGTGGGAGGTCGAGGTCCTGGAGAAATCCCCTGCCCCCCGACGTGACGGGTACATGATGGATTTCTTCGGTCCCGGGGTCGAGGCATCGGAGAGGATCGGCCTCTACCCGCGCCTGGCGGCCGACTCCTACCACGTCGAAGCATTCGAGTACGTCGACGCCGAGCTACGCCCGACCGCGTGCCTGGACTACGACCAGTTCGCCCGGCTCGCTGGCGGGAAAGTCCTGAGCCTGCTGCGCCCGGACATGGAGCGCGCCGCCCTCACCGCGCTCGAGGACGTTCCCTCCGGCCGGGTCCGCGTCCGCTACGCGGCGCGGGTCTCCGGCGCCTGGGCTGACGACGACAGCGCGGGAGTGGCCGTCGACGCCTCAGCGGTGCCCCTGCCCGGCGCCGATCTCCTCATCGGCGCCGACGGCGTCCATTCCGAGGTGCGCGCCCACGTGTTCGGCCGCGAAAAGGACTACCTGCGCCCCTTGGGCATGCGCGCCGCCGCGTTCATCGTGGCCGATCCCGGGCTGAACGCCCGCTTCGCGAACCGCTTCCTGCTCACCGACACCCTCGACCGGATGGCCGGGCTCTACAGCCTGCGCACCGACGAGGTGGCCGCCTTCCTCGTCTACCGTGACGCCAACAGAGCACAGGGGGACGGGCAGCCTCAGAGTACCCGGGAGCGGCTCCGCCGGGAGTTCGCCGGCCTGGGCGACGCCGTCGACAGGCTGCTCGAGCTGTGCCCTGAGCACCCATACGATGACGTCGTCGCCCAAATCGTCATGCCCGCCTGGCACAAAGGCAGAGCCATTCTGATCGGGGACGCCTGCGGGGCAGTCTCGCTCCTGGCCGGCCAAGGCGGCTCCCTCGCCATAGCCGGGGCAGCGCTTCTGGGGGACCTCCTCGGGCCCGTGGACTCTCCGTCCGGGATCGAGCCGGCCATGGCCGAGTTCGAACGGCGCTGGCGGCCGGTCGTGGAGGAAGCACAGGCCGCGGGGAGGCGCGCGTCGTCGTCGTTCCTTCCCGCGAACAGGACCCAGCGACTCCTGCGCCGCTGGATCATACGGGGGACGCACCTGCCCGGCATCGATCGGCTGGTGGCCCGCCAGATCGTGGGCAGGATCGCAAAGTAACCACCAACCTCCGCTCTCACCGACACGGGTAGCATCGGTACGGTCATAGTCACCTCTGGCCCGGCCCTATCGAGGCCGGTAAGATCGCACTTTCCCCTCAAGGAAGGGAACGCACGCGCCTGAGAGTAATTCTGGACAGGCAAGCGACAAAGCCACGTCCAGGGCCGTGCCTGCAGAATAACGGGTTCGGCAGGTGGCCTGATCGCTGAACACGAAGACAACCCCTGCCAAGCGCAGGGAATCGGTGGTTGGATGGGCCTACGTTCTGTCTTCGGAGGCATGAGGAGCCGCTGTGCGCGCAGCCGACCTGCAAGTTGCTTTACCCGTTGTGCGCCGCGAGACCAATGCGGTGGAAGCCGGACGCCTGATCGCCGATAGCGGCCTGGTGGGGCTGGTTATTGCAAACAAGCTGGGAGTTCCCACAGCGATAGTCTCGGCCGTGGACGTGCTGCGGCTCATGGTGCCCGGTTACCTTCTGGATGACGTGTCGCTGGCGGCCGTGTTCGACGAGGCCGGGGCAGGCGAGTTGTGGGAATACCTCGCAGAACGGACCGTCGGGGAGATGCTTGACGATGAGGGCGTCGCCGTCCGCAAGATCCTTTCCATCGAGTCCGACGCGACCCTGGTCGAGATCGCGGCGCGCATGGTGGATGCCCGCACCCAGATTGCCCTGGTCCGCGACTCACCTCGGGATGCCCCGATGTTTGTCACTCTTCCCGCCGTCATCAAGGCTGTCCTGGCCAGCGCCGGCGGCCCTGGCTCACGGAGCGAGGAGCAGTGACGGTCCAGGTCATTCTTGCTCTCGGTGTCTTTCTCACAGCGTATGTTCTGATCGCTACCGAAAAACTGCCGCGGATGACCACCGCGCTGGGCGGCGCAGCTGCAATGGTTTTGATCGGTGCCACGAATGACGCGGGAATGTTTTTTTCGCCGGAGAGCGGGATCGACTGGAATGTCATCTTCCTGCTGCTGGCCATGATGATTATTGTCGGCATCCTCCGGCAGACGGGACTCTTCGAGTTCCTCGCGATCTGGGCGGCGAAGAAGGCCCGGGGCTACCCGTTCCGGATCATGGTGATCCTGGTGGTCATCACGGCGGTGCTCTCGGCACTACTGGACAACGTCACCACGGTGCTGCTCACCGCCCCCGTCACGCTCCTGGTGTGTGAACGGCTCGCCGCGCCGCCGGTTCCCTTCCTGATTGCGGAGGTGATGGCCAGCAACATCGGCGGCACGGCCACTCTGATTGGCGACCCGCCCAACATCATCATCGCCAGCCGGGGGGGCCTGACCTTCAACGACTTCATCATCAACCTTGCGCCGATCGTCGCGGTGCTCCTCGTCGTCTTCATCGGACTGTGCCGCTGGATGTTCCGCTCCGCCTTCCGTTTCCATCCGGACCGTGCCGCGCGCGTCATGGCCTTGAACGAGAAGGAGGCGCTGGGGGAGAAGTCATTGTTGATCAAATCGCTCGTGGTGGTGGGCCTGGTGCTGATCGGTTTTGTTGCCCGCCCTGTGCTGGGGTTCGCACCGTCCGTTGTCGCGATGCTCGGCGCAGGGCTCCTGGTGCTGCTGGCCCGGCTTGAACCGCGAAAAGTGTTCGGGGACGTCGAATGGGAGACGCTGCTGTTCTTTGCGGGCCTGTTCATCATGATCGGTTCCCTGGTCAACCTTGGAGTCATCGACGCGGTGGGAGCGGCTGTGGCTTCCCTGATCGGGGACAACTACGACGTCGCCGCCGTCGCAATGCTCGTAGGCTCGGCTTTCGCGTCCGGCATCATTGACAACATCCCCTACGTGGCCACACTCGCTCCGATTACGCATGACCTTGTGCAGGCAGGAGGCGCCGCAGCCAAGCCCCTCTGGTGGGCGCTGGCCCTCGGTGCGGACCTCGGCGGCAACGCCACCGCCGTCGGAGCCAGTGCAAACGTCGTCGTCATCGGGATAGCGAAGCGCTACGATCACCCCATCTCGTTCTGGACGTTCACAAAATACGGGCTGGTGGTCACCGCCGTCACCATCGGTCTCTGCGTGCCCTACCTGCTCCTGCGGTACTACCTGTTCTGAACCGGTTCGCTAAGAGCCTGTTCCTGAACCCGCTTGGCCAGTCGTTTGCTGGTGATTCTGACAATGGATTTGCGATTCCCGTGATCCGTTCCAAAAAGGCAGCGGCGGGCCGGACGCCGGGCCCGGTCTCTCGGAGATCATCGAACACCGCTTCCGGCCAATATCGGCCGGGATCGCCGTCCCCAACTTTGCGTTCTTCTCCGCCGGCGTCGCAGTCGGCGGGTGGGGCGGCCTGAGCTCCGCGCTTGCGGACCCGCCGGCGGTCGGCATCATTGCCGCGCTCGTGCTGGGCAAACCGGCAGGAATCCTCGGGACGACCTGGGTCATCACCAAGGCCACCAGGGCATCCCTGGACAAGTCCCTTCACCTGGATCGATGTTTTCGGCGTTTCCCTGTTAGCCGGAATCGGCTTCAACGTTTCTCTGTTGGTGGCAGAACTGAGCTTCGGACACGGCAGTTCCCACGATGACCACGTCAAGATCCGCACGACCCTCTACGCCCTGGGGGTTGAAACGCCTGCGATCTACACCACGGTGCAGAAGATCTCGGATGCCCGGGACAGCCTGGACGGGCCCACCGATTTGGACCAGGGCATCGGCACAGCAGCTACGGCCAACCTCGTTCCCACCGACGCGAACGGGCTGGCCTTTAGCCGGACCGCGGCCCAGGTGTTGAACATCGCCTACCTCGATTCCGAGCAGGTCACCTCTGGCGGTTTCTTCCCGGCAGGGGTCAACGGAAGCATCAACACCAGCGGCGATAACGACAACGACTGAGGACTATCCAGCTACCATCGTCCAGCGCTGCGGGGTTGTGCTTGGCTAATCCCGGGGGTCACTCATCCCCGGACAGTCAACTCTTAGGATTACTGAACTCGAAGACCGGTGTCAGCAACATTCCTGACGGAACGGTTACTGAGGTGCTGACGTATCCGAACCGGACACCTCCCACCCAGGGCAGGGCGGCGCTGCGGTTTCCGCCCTCACGACTCTCCCATCCCTTACGACTTTCCCATACCTTATGGGTGCTCCCGGGGCGAGGCAGGCTACGGGGATGGTGCGGTTTATTTTGAGCCGTTGTCTTGTGCTTCGAGGTGTTTGGCCTTGGCTTCCACGGCCTGGTTCCAGCACGCGGGCATGTCCAAGGGGACCCTGCGAAGGGAGCGCGGCAGCAGGGCCCTCGGCCGCCGGTGCCCGGTCAGGTCCATATGCGGGGACCCGGGCACGGACGTGTTGCCGGACCCGTCCGGGGAGGCTCTGGCGCCGAATATCCGGTGGCGGGCGGTAGGAAAAAGGCCGCCGTTTAGCCCTGCGGATCATAGCAACGGCGCAAGTGAGGCACGACCTGTCCGGTCGAGGACCCGCCCCATCGGGCACCAGCCAGGGTGCTCGCGCCGGATTTTTGATACGCAAACCTGCAGGCCCCGCTGTATTCGAGAGCGGGTGGTGGAGAAGCTTTGCTGACCCGTGACCGTCAGTTGGGGATGGCAGTCAATCACATCTGCTGTCTGCGGTACCGCCTGAGGACCGCAATTTCGCCCGATCCGGGCCGTCATGGCGTCTCATCCAGTGGCCGTGTCCGGCCTTTGAGTACGCGCACAGCCGTCAGACCGAGAACAGCCCCGTAGATCAAGTGACCCATCAGGGACAGCGCCGCTATTAGCGCCAGGGCGGATACGGGCATTCCCGGCATCCGCGGCATGGGCAGCAGCCCCGCCACGCACCAAAGGACCCACCACAGGACCCCGTAAGCCAGACCCGCGAGGATGCCGTTGCGGTAACCGGTGAGGAACCTGCCCGCGAAGGGCACCGTCAGGCCCAGGCCGGCGACGACTGAGATCATCAATTGGAGGATGAGCCCGGCTCCGGCGGAGTCGGAGCCAATCAGGGACGCGACCACGGGGAGCAGGCCCATCTGCGCCATCAGGAAGCCAAACACGATCCCGCCGGCGAAGCCGCCGAGCGCTCCGGCCACGGCCCGGCGGCCGAGCATGGGCCACGGGGAGGAATGAGGGGCCGGAGCGGGCGAAGAGGCCACGGTATCCTGCCTTTCATCGGCGGCATATCCCCAGCGGAGGAGAAGGGCCCGGCCGGAGCGGAGTGTCGGAACCGGGGCCCGACGCGAGCCGCCGCGGCAGCGTGTCCGGGACCGCCGGTTTCCAGGGTGCGCCCCTGAATGTTGGATTCGGCCGCCCTGCAGGGTCCCTGCAGCTGGGCCGCGATAAGTGCGGGGGAACTCAGGCCCCGGGTGTGGGTTCGTGCCGGACGGTTGACGCCGGTCCCGGAGAAGCCAGGGGCCGCTGGTGGCGTTGGCTTCGAAGCTGGAGAATCCGCGCTGCCCCGGCGATCGCGACCAGGATCCCGCCCGCCACCGCTGCGATGAACAGCGCCATGCCCAGGGAAAGCTCCCCGGCGACGCCAAGGTATTGCACGGTCACGCGATCCTGGTTCTGCAGGATGAAGATGATGAGCAATACCAGAAGGATCAGCCCGGCGCTCACGGCAACCCAGATCATCCCGGCCCGAGTCACGTCCGCGGCCCTGTCCGGGGGCGGGCGTTTCGGCTTGGAAGGAGCAGGTTTGTTTGCCGGACGGGAGGCGGGGCGCGGCCCCGTCGATGGACCCGGTGCCGGATCAGCAGCCACGTTTCGTCATCCCCTAATAACCGGAGCGGTCCGTCCGTGCAGGACGGATATATCACAGAGTACTCCTCCAGGACTCCTGCGGCCCCAGCAGTGCGGCCCAGCGGTGGCGCGGAGTCCGGGCACGCGGCCTGGGCTGTGTTCGTGCCGGCCTCCACGCCCGGTAACGATCGTTCGTAAGACACTCCGGACGTCTTTGCAGAGTGGCGGAACCACGGGGCCAATTTTGTAATGCTTGCCGTGTACGCGTCTGTGTAACGCTAAACCCGGTTGGTGATACGATTCGGCGATGCGAATCGGATACGCCCGTGTCTCAACACGCGATCAGCACCCCGAAGCCCAACACGACGCCCTGCGCGCGGCTGGCTGCGAGCAGATCTTTCTCGACACGGCGTCGGGGAAGCTGGCCCGCAGGCCCGAACTCGACAAGGCGCTACTCTCGGCCAACCGGGCCGGTGATCAGCTTGTCGTCACCAAACTCGACCGGCTCGGCCGGTCGTTGGAAAACCTCATCGATTTGTCCAAAAAGCTGCAGGGGCGCGGTGTGGATCTGGTGGTTCTTGACCAGGGCATCGATACGTCCACCTCCATTGGGCGGATGTTTTTCCAGATCCTCGGCTCGATCGCCGAGTTCGAGCACTCCCTGATGTCCGAACGGACCCGTGACGGGCTGGCCGCCGCCCGTGCGCGGGGTCGGACCGGCGGGCAGAAACCAAAACTCGGTCCCCGGCAGGTCAAGCTGGCCCGCGAAATGTATGACGAAAAGGGCCCCGATGGGAAACGGGCCCACACGGTTGAGCACATCGCCCATGAATTCGGCGTCACCCGGCCCACGATCTACCGGCACCTCGCGAAACCATGAGTGGTGGGCCTTGCGCGCCACAGCAGAACGACGGCATGTCCGTGAGGCACGGCCGTTTAGTAGATAAGGACTTCTGACGTGGCTCTACGTTCTTTGCTCACGGCTGCCGAGCGTGGCCAGATCCTGGCAATGCCCGCTGGAACAGAGGACCTTGCAGCCCACTACACGCTCAGTGATGCGGATATGTCGTTGATCCGGCAACGCCGCGGAGAAGCGAACAGGCTGGGCTTTGCCGTCCAGCTGTGTCTCCTGCGACACCCGGGAATCGCGCTGGCCGAAGACACCGAAGTGCCGCCTGAACTGGTTTCCTGGCTGGCCTCCCGTCTGGTCGTCCCCGCCGATGCATGGGCAGACTACGGGGAACGTGAGGAAACGCGGCAGGAGCACGGAAGGGAGATTCGCGCGTATCTGGGCATGTCTGCGTTCGGAATTGCAGACTTCCGCCAGCTCGTGGAGCACGTGGGCGATGTGGCTGCGCAAACAGACAAGGGCCTGCTCCTGGTTGAAGGCGCGAGGGACTTCCTGCAAGCAAAGAAGGTTGCTCTGCCCGGCGTCAGCGTCATTGAACGGGCTTGCGCACAGGCCCTGACCAGGGCGAACCGGAACATTTACGCCACGCTATGCGGCCACTTCTCGGTCGAGCACCGGAAACGCCTGGACGGGTTGCTTCTCCGTCGCCCTGATAGTTCATCGACCGAAATCGGCTGGCTGCGGCAGGCACCGCTGCGCCCCAACGCACGGGCGATGCGTGAGCACATTGACCGGCTCACCACCTGGCGTGCCCTTGATCTTCCCTGGGCAGCGAGCCGGCTGGTTCACCGGAACAGGTTGTTAAAGCTTGCCCGTGAGGGTGCCTCC
Organism: Arthrobacter sp. UYCu712; assembly: GCF_040547005.1. Lineage (NCBI taxonomy): Bacteria > Bacillati > Actinomycetota > Actinomycetes > Micrococcales > Micrococcaceae > Arthrobacter > Arthrobacter sp. UYCu712. The sequence continues at coordinate 43,361 of NZ_JBEPOZ010000012.1, read as the reverse complement.
ATGACCGCGGCCGATCTGTCCAAGTTCGAACCCGCACGCCGGTGCGCGACCCTCTTTGCCATGGCAGTGGAAAGCATGGCAACGGTCACCGACGAAATTATCGATCTGCACGATCGCATCATTGGCCGGCTCATCCGGACCGCGCAGAACAAACAAAACCAGCACACCCTGGCGTCCCGATCCACAGTCGCCACCATGATGCGCATTCACTCGAGGCTGGGTGATGTCCTCTTTGAGGCCAAGGAAAACGGTGAAGACCCCTTCGCCGCGATCGAAACAGCCATTGGCTGGGAATCCTTGGCCGAAAGCATCGCCCAGGCCAAGGAACTGACCAGGCCAGCCTTCGACGACCACCTCGCGCTCGTCAGCACCCACTTCACGACCCTGCGCCGCTACACCCCAGCGTTTCTTGCCGTCCTTGACCTCCACGCAGCCCCCGCAGCACAAGACCTGCTGGCAGCGATCAATGTCATCCGCGCCCTGAACACCACCGGCGCCCGGAAGGTCCCCGACGATGCGCCGGTCTCTTTCATCCGGCCCCGCTGGAAGCCGCTGGTTTTCACCGATGACGGCCTGGACCGGGGGTTTTACGAGTTCTGTGCCCTCACGGAACTAAAGAATGCGCTGCGGTCTGGAGACATGTGGGTCACCGGATCGCGCCAATTCCGTGACTTCGATGACTACCTTCTTGCTGGCGTTGACTACACCGGCAAGAAGAACGCCGGGAAGCTGCCGCTGGTCACGACCGATGGAAGCGCGCGATATCTCGAGGGCCGGCTGGCCCTCCTTCAGGACCGGCTGAAGGAAGTCAACGAGCTCGCCGCCCGCGATGAACTCCCCGGGGTGCTGGTCACCGACAAGGGCGTTAAAATCACCCCGTTCGAGACGATCGTCCCCGCGCACGCGCAACCACTGATCGACCAGGCAAGCGCCATGTTCCCGCGGATCCGGATCACCGACCTGCTAATGGAAGTTGATACCTGGACCGGATTCACCAACCAGTTCACCAGCCTCAAATCCGGCCACCCCTCAAAGGATAAGCAACTCCTGCTCACCGCCATCCTCGCTGACGGAATCAACCTGGGACTGACCAAGATGGCCGAATCGTGCACCGGAGTCACGTACGCCCAACTGGACCGCCACCAGGCCTCGTACATCCGGGACGAAACTTACAGCGCCGCACTGGTGGAACTGGTGAACACCCAGCACAGTCACCCCCTCGCCGCACAGTGGGGTGACGGAACCACCTCTTCTTCCGACGGGCAGCGGTTCCGTGCCGGCAGCAAAGCCGAATCCACCGGCCATGTGAACCCCAAGTACGGTGCCGCGCCGGGACGACTGATCTACACGCACGTCTCGGACCAGTACTCGCCCTTCCACAGCAAACTCATCAACGTCGGAGACCGCGACGCGACCTACGTCCTGGACGGGCTGCTCTATCACGAATCAGACCTGGCCATCCAGGAGCACTACACCGACACGGCCGGGTTCACCGACCATCTCTTCGCCCTCATGCACCTTCTCGGCTACCGGTTCGCACCACGGATCCGCAACATCGGCGACACCCGCCTCTACACACCCACCAACGGCCCAGGACTCCCGGCCTTGGCGCCGCTGATCGGTGGCACGATCAACACCAAAACTATCGCCCAACACTGGGACGAGATCCTCCGCCTTGCCACGTCCATCAAAACCGGCACCGTGACAGCGTCCCTAATGATGCGAAAGCTCGGCGCCTACCCCCGCCAGAACGGGCTTGCTCTCGCCCTGCGGGAACTGGGAAGAATGGAACGGACCCTCTTCCTGCTGGACTGGCTCCAAGACCCCGCCCTGCGCCGCAAAGTCACTGCCGGCCTGAACAAGGGCGAAGCCCGGAACACCCTCGCCCGGGCCGTGTTCTTCAACCGGCTCGGCGAAATCCGCGACCGCTCCTTCGAACAACAGCGCTACCGGGCCAGCGGACTGAACCTCCTCACCGCAGCCATCGTCCTCTGGAACACCGTCTACCTCGACCGCACCATCACCACCCTGACCAGCAACGGCGGTGACATCGACCCGGAGCTCCTGCGGTTCCTCTCACCGCTGGGCTGGGAACACATCAACCTCACCGGCGACTACACCTGGCCCCGCGCCAACCAGATCAAACCCGGTAGATACAGGCCACTACGACGCCCCGCAAACCCTTAGCGTCGGATATTTCACTTTTTCACAAGCCACCCCAGCTACAGTTCCCTGAAGCCGGGTAAGGGTGATTCGCACAAATGGAGGAGTACCGCGTGCCCAAGCTTATTGGGAAGAAGGCACCACCGAACTGCCTTCTGTTGCCAGACCAGCGTTACCGAGCCTGGCTGGCAACGCAGCGGTACCTGGCTGGCAACGCAGCGGTACCTAGTCGTCCTTGGCCATCACGCTGCGGAGGGCGGCGGCCTGGTCCTCGTGCCCGAGCGGTCAGGTGGACGATGCTTTGTCTACCGCCAGGGCGTCGCTGACGATGTGTCCGGCCGTGTCGTAATGGACCCGGTCGGCAACGGCGGTAATGTTTTCATCCCGGAAGGCTGGCGAAGCGTTCAGCTCGGCGGTGACCTGGGGATCTCTTCGGCGGACATGTGGCCGGCGAAGCCGAACTCACCGAGGCGGTGGGCGACGAAGTCGGAGTTCGTGGTCGGGGCGCCTTTGTCGACGCGAGGTCGGGTGGATGTGTTCATGCCCGTTTGTGTGCGGCGCAGCTCCAATGTCGTCGGCCCGGCGCCGAAGTCAATCGTTTTCAGAAAACGCGACACGCGCCCGTTTTCTGAAAACAAATACCCGAACTTGTAATTCCGTGGTGGTAGCTTCAAGACAGCCGCATGAAGGATTCGTTTATATCCGGAAGCAGCTGCAGCACCAACGAACGATGAAGCACTACCGGCTCTACGGCTCCGGTACGAGATTCAAAGGACTAAGCACATGACGGCAGTAGCAGTTAATCGAGGCGGCGGGCGCCCCAGCAAGGGCCTGCGCAAATTTATTGGCTTCCGAAGCCCGGAATGCACCGCTGACGGCATTGCTAAGGTCGCAGCAGCCAAAGGCCTAACCGTATCTGAGTACGTCCTGTCGGCAGTGGAACCACAGCTGCAGTCTGACCTGGCGGCACTTGATCAGCACGAGTACCAGCAGGAGCTCCCCATCGCATTAGCATCTTAAAAAGTTGAAGGCCCGCACTAGGCGGGCCTTCGAAGCCTCTGATTCACGAACTGGATTTGCTTGCCGGCGAGACAGTTCGTAAATCGTAGATGGACCTTCTCAGGTCCTTCAGTTTTGCTATGAAACCGATCTGGCAGGATCGGCCCTTTGCTATTCCCTGAACAGGAACAAACACATCGTACATGGACAATCATGTGCGCCGCCAGCTATATCTACCGTTGGCGTGTCGCGCAACTCTTACTCGGCATACTCGCCCGCTGACGCGTGGGCCGCCTTGGCGCCTATCCTCGCAGGTCAGCCGCGTGTTCGGCTCTCCAGGGACGCCGGAAAGACCTACCCGCAGAAGCACGAGCGGGCTCTCACTGAGGCGCTGCCCACATTCCCTGCTGCCGTCCGGATCTTCGGAAAAGACGGAACGTGCGCCGCGATATTCCTTGACTTCGACTCCTCGGTAGCCGGCGTCGACTGGGTTCTGGCTGACGTCCGGGCCGTCCAGACCTGGCTGCACTCGGTCGGTGCCCGCTGGATTGAGGACTACTCCCCCAACGGCGGCCGCCACGTTTACATCCCGCTCGCGCAGCGGGTCACCTTTACTGAAGGGCGTGATCTTGTCGAGGCGCTGGGCACCCGGTACCGGACCCTGGACAAGACCCCGCACCAGAACCTCCTGCACGGCTGCATGCGTACACCCGGTTCCCCGCACAAGCGCGGCGGCCACCAGGAACTCGCCATGTCATTGTCCATGGCCTATGACGTCGCCCGCCGGCCCAACTCCGCCGACGTCTGGGCCGCGATGACCGCTGACTTGGCGGGGGAGATCAACGCGGTCCGGGCGCTGCGACTCGAGGCGACCTTCACCCCGGTGACCGAGGAAGCCCCGGCCGTCAAGCGCCCGGCCGGACGAATGTCCCGGGCCATGCAGATCATGGCGCAGACCGGAATCTACGACGCGAACCGGTACGCCTCCGATTCGGATGCCCGCCAGGCGATCGTCACGGCGGCCGCGGCCGCCGGCCTCCAGCTTCTGGACGTGGAGCGCCGCATGATGCAGGGGACCTGGCCAGGACTCGCCTCCTTCTATGCCCGTTATGCCTCCAAGCACCGTGTTCCTGCACTGCGGAGGGACTGGATCAATGCAGTCAGCTACCTGGGCAAAAACCACTCAAACGGGGACGGGAATAACAATGTCCGCAGATCCCCCACAAGCCCGCCAAATACACAGCCCCCAGAACTAAAGGGCTTGAATCCAATTTCGACAAATCCCGATGCTGAGCATCGGTTCATCCGGACCTGGCGGAATGCGCTACGAATCAGGGAGGTGAACTACACGGAGTCCCGGATAGGGATGGCACGAAGAATGGTGCTGAGATCGCTGGGGGAGGCGGCCCACATGACAGCATCTAGGTTCATTGAGTTCGGTGTCCGGTCCATCGCCGTCGCTACCGGACTCGACCACACGACCGTGGCTTTGCACTTGAAGGCCCTCCGGGCGGAGAAAGATCCCCTCATCACCCTGGTCGAGGAAGCCCGCGGGACAAAGGGTGATCTGTATATGCTCACAGTCCCCGAAGAGCTGAAGACCGCGGCCGAGGATGCGTCCTGGCGGAAAGGGAAAATCCACGCGCTGCGCCCGGCATTCCGGGAATTGGGCCTGCCGGCCGCGTTCGTCTACGAAGCCCTGGAGCACTCCCCCGCACTGGCGATTACCGAACTCGTCAGGGTCACCCGGCTCTCCCGCTCAGCAGTGAACGAGGCTCTGGAAATACTTGCCGCCTGGAACCTGGTGACACGGAACGCCTGCAAGTCCTGGGCGGTGGTGGCAACGACGTCGCTGAGGCAGCTCGCCGAACACCTTGGTGTTCTCGAAGCCGTCGCCGCGCAGCTGCAGCGTTACCGGATCGAGCGGATCATCTGGCGCGAATGGCTTGCCAGCAACGTCAACACCGTCGCCGAGCTCCTCTCCCCCGGGGAGGACTACCCATGGGAGGCCTTCGAGGGTCCGCCCGATGACTGGGCCCTCTCCGACATCGCGTTCAGTCGTGCTGGGTAGGAGCGGAAGCCAACTTCACCATGGCGGTGACGCCAGCCTGGAATACCTCGGGCATCACCCTTGAGATCATCCCGATGTCCTCGATACGCATAATGGCACTCCCCCGCAGTATGAGGGTAAGCCGTTGGTATTCAAGCCCGGTGGCCGGAGAGAGATCACCCATGCGCATTCCTCGCTCGTCGAGCGCGAATGAGTCTCCTTGGCGAAGGCGTGCTGGGCCATCGCGCCAAGTACAGACCTGGGGTTTTCAGGCGTTTGTTCGACGAACGCCGGACTGCGCTTTCTCCCGAAGTCCCGCGGGTGGTCAGCATGGATCCGGGCTCGTGCCTCGGACCGATCCGCGGCCGTATTGGATTGGGATCGGAATCCAGGGCACTCAATATACTCCAACCCGGCGCCGACCACTCCCCGGTGTTGGGCCGCAGTGACTGCCGGGACCATGCCTCCTTGCATGCTTGCATGCTTGCATGCAAGCATGCGCCGACGGCCGCTCTCCTAGTCCCGGCCCCAGCGAGCCTTGATTGCCTGTTCGATCGCTTCCCGAACGGAGATATCCTCGTCCTCAGCAGCGGCGTAGAGGATGTCGCTGACTTCTTCGGAAATCCGCGTGCTGAGCGGGAACGTCACCTCTCGGCGGCTGGACTTCCTCGAGGTCGGCGCCTTGGACGCTTTCGGGGTCCGTGCAGCTTGGCGCGGCGCACGGGGCGCCGGGGCAGGGGCCGTGACCTGCGCCGGCTGCATTGCAGGTTCTTCCGCCGTCTCGGTGTGAGTCTGTACGGGGGCGGCCGCTGGAACCGGGTCCACTCCCCCGCTCGCCGGCGTCGTTGCCGGAATGGCTACTGGTGCCGCCTCGGGTGCAGGGGCGATGGCCGTCGGCGAGTAGTCGACAGGGTCGACTTTCTCATCGGGAGCCGGCCGGGGTGTGCGGCGCAGCAGTGCAGGACGGTCTTTGAGTCCCTCAGTCATCGGACGATCTCCTTCATCAGCTCGTTGTAGGCCTCCACGACGGGCAGGCCCTTCCGGTAGTCCCCGTACCACTCCTGGGTCATGCGCATTTCCTGGACGATGGTCCGGTGCGGCACCAGCGGCGTGAGTAGCATTCCGGTTTCGCGCATCTCCTCGATGCTGGCCACCGCGATGCGCGACATGACAGTGGAGGCGACAGCGCCGACGATGATGCCAGCCTCGGAAAGGTTGTCCGGAGCGCCGATGCGCTTACGGGACATGCGGAACTGCTCGACGCTCTTGCGGGCCCCTGCCACGCCGTCCACACCGTCGACGGTGGCCCCGGCGGCGTACACGATCGTGTCGGCGGCGTTCAACGCCGACAGGGTCAGCGGACCGCCCTGGCGGTTTGGGCAGTCGATGACGACGACATCGGCGTCAATCCCGATGAGCGAGGTGCGCAGACGCAGTTCGGCATGATCGGCGCGGTCAGCTTCCCGGTTGGAGACACTCCGGGCGGACGGGACCACGCGTAGGTTGGGAAACCATTTGGATTCCACAGCCAGGTCTTGCGCCCAGCCTTCAGGGTCGGTATCGCCCAGGATAGCCCCGACGTGCAGGCCTTCTTCCTTCGGTTCGACGCCGATCCACTTTGTTGCCGCTGCTCGCGGATCGAGATCGACCAGGACAACTTTGCGTCCGGATGCCGCGGTAACAGCGGCCAAGGAGACCGCTGATGTGGTTTTGGTGGCGCCGCCGGCTTCGCTGTACACCATGATTGTTTGCATGCGTTCCAGTTTTCAGGGCGCACATGTGCGTTACAAGGAGCCACGCCGACCACTCCCCCACTGTGATCAAGCTGGCATGAAAGACAGCTTTCCTTCATGCATGAAAGAAAGCAGGCATGCATGAAGGATCACTACTCCGGATCCCTGTGTTTCAGCGGTTTTGCCGCTATCGCGCAGATACTCGTAGCCTTAAATGGAGTCTCGGCCGCCGGCGCCAACCAGTAGAGATGGGAGGCAATGGGCCCGGCCTGAAAGCCAGCTTGCAGGAAGGCTTTCTTGCAGGCCTCGAATTAACTCGATCCAGTTAATACCAGCCCAAGAACCACAGTAGTTATGACCCACACGCCACCATGCAAGAAGGCAAACACGCATTCATGCATGAAAGCTTGCTTGCCCGGTCGGTCGTCTTGCACGGCGGGGGCTTTCATTCATGCATGAAGGCAAGCTGGAATGACAGCATGCATTCGAGCTTGCGGGCATGGGACGCCAGGAGAGACTGCCTGCATGCTTGCAGGCTTTCCTTCATGCATGAATGCATGCTTTGTGGAAAGCGAGCAGGCTTGAATGCAAGCTTTCTTTCATGCATGCATTCAATCCAGTTCGCTTCCGGCCGCCGCCCGACAGGTCGTCCTGCACCGTGGAGCGCGCAGGCAGGGCCTCAGGGCGAGGCGGCCCGACCGGAGAGTGCGCTGGCCCAGGGGCACGCTGCGGTTCCCTAGGAACTCACAATTGCACATCATGGTTTAAGGCCGACTCCGACTCAAATATCGTCAGCCTAGGGCATACCCAACCGGATGTCAGGTGATCTTGCCCGCGGGCGTCAGGCGGGGGTCTGATGTGGCATTTCCTGATACCTTGCCGTGAGGTTCTACGGGGCCAGGCTGACACCCGTCCACGGCGATCCCGCCGCCAGTACCTGATGGTTGGTCTGCGGTCTCAACGATGGTGGAAGTGAAATAGTGTTGAGGACGAGGCTGGAGTTGGCTTTGGGGGAGACGACAGCGTGAACCACAAACGAAGGACCCCCTGTTGGCCCGTAAAATCCCATGTCCAGTTGATTGATGACCTTTCCGGCGAGGATGCACAGGAAACCATCCGATTCGCCCTCGACGGCGTCGAATACGAAATAGACCTGTCAGCCGGGAACGCAGCCGAACTGCGCGAGGCGTTTGCCCGGTTCGTCTCCGGCGGCCGGCGCGTCCGCGGCGCTTCGGGGAGCCGGCGCGTACGCGCCGGCTCGAGCGGAAGCGAAGATACCCAGAACGGCCGGGAGTGGGCGATGGCCAACGGGTACAGCCCCAGCTCCCGCGGGCGTATCAGCCAGGACATCAAGAACGCCTACGACGACGCCCACTCCTAAGCGATAAGGCCGCCCGACCGCTGTTCGACAGCCAGTTGATATCGGCTGTCGATGGGCAGGCGGATGCCCATGGAATGCCGCACAGTTGGTGCCGTTTAGTAGGCGTGGGTAGACATAGGGGAGTGCGGGGGAGGGCGTCTGACGATCAGGCGTTGGTAACCGTGAGGGTGACGTTGGGGCAGGAGTCTGCGTAGCGGACAAGTGCCGCCTTCTCCGTGCTGTCAACGCGAAGGCCCCAGCGGATCGTCACCGCCACCCACTGGCCGATGTACGCGCAGCGGTTCTTCGGCGGCATCCACGCCTCCGGCCCGCTGGCCTGCTTTGAGGAGGTGAGAGCGGACGTCTGGGCGCTGAGGGTGCGGGTGTCGCCGATGTCGTCGTAGAAGGCCAGGCGACGCGCCTGGGACCAGCACCCTTCCCCGGATCCCCAGGGTTCATGAACCGGAACCGTGTGGTCCATCTGCACCGTCGAGGCGGAGGTGTGGACACTGTTGTCCCACGATGTCACCCAGCGTTTAACGCTGGCCGTGCAGCCACGGCTGGTGGCCATCTTCCAGCCCATGATCGAACTGGTCCGGTATCTCGAATCCCACGGCTTCACCTGCTACATCGTCTCCGGCGGCATTGTCCGCCTGGTCTCAGGGGGTGATGGGATCGCTCTCATCACTTCTTACAGTCAAAGTTCCTGCAAGATCGAGGTCATTGCCGTTTCCTGTAACGCCAGCCTGGGAAAGGAGTGTTGCTCCGAATGCTGCGCTCCAAAAGGTCCTGGTTTCGACCGGCAGGGGACGTCGGATTTCCCAGTTTCGTTGCCTCAATAGGCGGGCGAGGTACCGCTCTGACTGGCGAAACAGTAAGTTCAGGTGCTGGTCGACGACTGTCGCAAGGTCCGGACGTGAGGTTCCCACTGCCAAGGCGCGGACAACGAGTGGCATGGCGGGCAGAATCAGCACGGTCCGAGCCATGGCGCTGCGGAATGATGACGGACTTTTCACTGTGAGCCCGACGGCTTCAACGCGCTCGGCGTCGTGGAGCAGGGCCAGGAAAGCTGCGTGGATAAAGAGCGAGTCCTTTGAGCCGAAATAGTAGGTCACTTGGTTGGGGAAAGCGCCAGCGGCGGCTGCGATGGCCGCCACGCTGACGTCACCTGTTGGTTTGGAAAGGTAGAGCTTCTCGGCACTGTCAAGGATTCTTTGCCGGGTTGAATGTCCCCGGGCCTGAGATGGTCCCTCCGGGCGAAGTTTTCTGTTGCGTTCAGCCGCCATACAAAAATTGTACTTCATACAACTAAAGCGATATCTTGTATGCCATACAAGATATTCAACTGGATGGAGTGATTGCTGTGGATGCAACAGATATTGCGGTGACGGGGGTGGGGGCTTTTACGCCTTTGGGCGGGAACGTGGCCACGACGTGGCAGTCACTCCTGGCTGGAGGTTCCGGGATCCGGGACGTCGGCATGGACTTTCTGCAGGGTAGTGGGCTTCCGGTTACGATCGCCGCTCCGATGGCGGCAGACCCGGCAATGTCCCTTAGCCCCGTGGAAGCGAAGCGGTTGGACCGCGTTCAGCAGGCTGCCATGGTTGCGGCGGAGGAGGCTTGGGCAGATGCTGGCACTCCTGAGGTCGATGGCACCCGGCTGGCCGTGGTTGTGGGGACCGGTGTTGGAGGGATTGGGACGCTGCTCCGGGAGGACGACGTTTTTGAGAGCCGGGGCCTGCGCCGGGTTTCACCACGAACCGTGCCAATGCTGATGGCTAATGGTCCGGCTGCGGCTTTGAGCATTCGCTATGGCGCCAAGGCAGGTTCGTATACGCCCGTCTCGGCGTGTTCCTCGGGCGCGGAAGCGCTGGTCCAGGCAACCCGGCTGATTCGCTCCGGCGAAGCTGACGTGGTCATAGCTGGCGGTGCTGAGGCCGCCATCACCCCGATTACCGTCGCAGCATTTCTCCAGACCCGTGCGCTATCAACACGTACCGCTGACCCGGGCTCAGCATCGCGTCCATTTGCGGCCGACCGCGACGGTTTCGTTCTGGGGGAGGGTGCCGGCATTCTGGTGCTGGAAAGCGCCCAGCATGCCAAGGCCCGCGGTGCTGTCGTCCATGCGGTCCTCCGGGGGGTGGGTATCGCCTCTGACGCGTTCCATATGACTGCACCGGCGGATGACGGGGCGGGTCAGATCACCGCCATCCATAAGGCTCTCAAGGATGCAGGCATGAGCACAGCAGATATAGGGCACATTAACGCGCACGCTACCGGCACATCTCTCGGTGACTTAGCGGAAGCAAAGGCGATCAGGACCGTTTTTGGTGACGCCGCAGTTGTGACCGCGCCCAAGGCTTCCTTGGGCCACCTCTTCGGAGCCGCCGGAGCCGTCGAGGCCATCTTGACGGTCCGAAGCATTGCGCAGGATGTTATCCCCCCCACACGCAATCTCTACGATGGAAATGTCGACCCGAAGATCGGGCTGGACGTCGCCATGGCGACGCGTCACGGCACACAAAACGCGGCCATCTCCAATTCATTCGGATTCGGTGGCCAGAACGTGTGTTTGGTCTTCGGTAAGAGCTAACCGCGGGCACATCTGCTTCTTGGGCAACGGCGTGTGGCCGGTTATGACAGGGATGTCCGTCATGACCCCGCCCGTCGTGGCGTACTTGGGGTTTCAGAATGGTCAGCTGCCCCGTTGGCGAACAGGAACGGCGCCTTGCCACGGTCCAGGGCCTTGGAAGCTGGATACGTTCCACCGGAGACCCGCGGACTCCGTTGTCAGCAAAGGTCTGGGCTGCGCCGGCGGCCTTGAGGGCTGTGAGCCGCAGATCGAGGTTCTGTTCTGCGGTGGAAACTTCGGCATGCCCGATGACTGCCCCAGTATTCTCATAGTCCGAGTAATCCCGGACAATTTTTCGTTCTGAGACTGCCTGTGCGGACGGTTTTTGAGCAGCGGAGGTCCGAGCCGAACCGCGCGATCCTCGACAGTCCCGACGCCCACTGGAAAGCTGCCCGACCGTCCTATTAATCGATCGTCTTTGTGTTAACTGGTAGATGACCGCAATCGACTGACAATTCATTGCCGTGCTGCTTTCCCCTATACGCGCCGAATCCGTCAACATGAATGCCGCCGGCGAGTATCCACCAGAAAGGGTCATCGCCATAGAGTCGCCGCCCAAGGACCACTTGTTCCGGGCTCACCGGCTGCCGTCTCCAGCGAGCAAGCTGTGAGACAACGGCATTCAGCCAGCTTGAGGATGCCATCAGCTCAGTTCCTTTTCGTGATGCTCATGCAGAGGGGGAGAGCCGCTCCGCGCCGGTGTTTCTTCGGGGTCATCCCTTTGGCCCGTATGGTCGCCCGATGTGAAAGGCTGCCGAGTCCGCCTTGCAAGGCATTGTTGTGGTTTGGTGTGGCTAGCCGATCCGGCGGCCGTCCACGAGGCGTGCCAGCCCGAGTGGGTTGTCCTCCCGGAGGGCGTCGGGTAGCAGGTGCTGCGGGAAGCCCTGGTACGCGACGGGTCGGAGGAAGCGGTCGATCGCGGCGGTGCCGACAGAGGTACTGGCAACAGAAGTCGTGGCAGGGTAGGGCCCACCGTGGTGTTGGGCGTACGTGACCGAGACTCCTGTCGGCCACTGGTTCCAGACCACGCGCCCGGCCTTGCTGGCGAGGACCTCGACCAGGTCTCCGACATTGCAGGATTCGGTGCCCTGGATGGTGGCGGTCAACTGCCCCTCGAAGGTCTGGGCAAGTTCCGGAAGTTGGGACTCGTCGTCGTATGTCACCACGACGGCCGCCGGGCCGAAGCATTCTGTCTGGAGTGTTTGCGGCTCAGCAAGCACGTCCGCGGCCGTGGTGAGCAGGACAGTGGGGCTGGGCGGTGTGGCCAGTGGCGCCTCGCCCTGGATCAGGACCTCGACGCGGGGGTTGGTCCGCAGAGCAGAAAGCACCGCGGTGTAGCCGGATTGGATCCGTTCGTTGAGCAGTGCGGCGGCTGGCGGCACGGTGGCATTACGCAAGGCCTCCACGACGCCCGAGCCGGCGGGCACGAAGAGCATGCCGGGTTTGGTGCAGAACTGACCGGCCCCAAGGGTGACAGATGCAAGGAACCCTTCGGCGATCTGCGTGCAACGCTCTGCCGCTGCGGCCCTGGTGACGAATGCCGGGTTGTTGCTGCCCAGTTCACCGAAGAAGGGGATCGGTTCGGGCCGGGAGTAGGCAATGTCGAAGAGTGCCCGGCCGCCGGGGATGGAGCCGGTAAACGCTCCGGCTTTGACTCGGGCGTCCCGCAACGCAGCGGAGCCCGCAGCGGTACCGGTGACGAGGGCGAAGGCGCCCTCTGGTGCGCCGGCCGCGCTGAGGGCCGCTGTAACTACCTCGCCGGTCATCCGGGAGAGGACCGGGTGCCCGGAATGGGCCTTGAGCAGCACCGGACTGCCCGCGGCAAGGGCAGAAGCGGTGTCACCGCCTGCAACCGAAAACGCGAAGGGAAAGTTGCTGGCCGCGAACACGACAACGGGGCCCAGAGGCACCAATATGCGGCGCAGGTCTGGACGGGGTGCGCCCATGGGCCAGTCGGCGTCGGCGTGGTCGATGCGGGCGTCTAGATAGGCGCCATCGCGCAGGACTTCTCCGAAGAGGCGCAGTTGGAATGTGGTGCGTTTCAGCTCGCCCCGGAGCCGGGCCTCGGGCAGGTTGGTCTCGCGTTCGGCGACCGGGATCAGCTGGTCCGCCGCCGAGTCGAGGGCGTCTGCCAAATGGTCGAGCAGGGCGGCGCGCTCGGCCGGGCGCAAGGCCGCGAGCGGCCCGGCGGCCCTGTGCGCGGCGGCGAGGAACGACTCAAGTTCGGCATCAGTTGTGGACGAAATGGCGGCGATCGCGGTCATGTGTGGAGTCCTTTCGGGACGGGGTCAGTGGCCTGAGTCCAGCTGTCTGCAGTTTCGAGGGAGGCAAGTTCACCAATGCTGACGGGCGCGCCGACCGGTCGCCTGGCGGCGTCATTCAGGGACTGGGCGGAGGCCGGAGCACCTGGCCCGGCCCCGAGGCAGGCTGCGGCGAAACCGCAGACCCTGCCCTGGCACCAGCCCATGCCGGCGCGGGTGACGGATTTTAGGCTGCGGCCGTCGCGGGCTTGAAGGGTTTCCCGGGCCTTTCTGATCTCGCCGGCCGTGACCTCCTCGCACCGGCACACAGTAGTGTCGGGTTGGAGCCATTCCTGCCAAGCGGCGGGCACCGGGTGAGCCCGGTGCATGGCCTGTGCGAAACGTCGATGCCGTGCGGCGGGGGATGGTTTGACGGAGGCCCCAGAGCCGGATTCCCGCGCTGCCGCCGCGCCTGCCGTGAGACCCTCAATTACGGCCAGAACTGCCCCTCCGACGCCGGTGACCTCACCGGCCAGAAACAGGCCGGGGATACTGGATTCCTGATTCTCATCGACGAGGCCAACAAGGGAACCGTCGGCGTCGAGCCTGGTACCGGCCCCTAGGGCTACGGGCAGTTCCATCTGGGGGGTGAAGCCCCAGCCGAAGCCGACGACATCGACGTCATCGTAGATGCCTTCGGTGCCGGGGCGGGTCCGGCCGTCGGCATCGACTTTGGCCGTCCGCACCCCTGAGGTACGGTCCTCGCCGAGAATCTCGGTGACAATGCTGCGGGTCCGGTAAGGGATCCGGTGCCGGGCGAAGACTGTGGCATATTCGGCCCCTTCCAGGGCCTTCTCGGGAACCATGGCGGCCGCACCTAGATGCGGCAGCCATGCTGTCACGGACGATGACTCGAGTACGGCAAGGACCCGGCCCCCGGCTTCCGCGATTCCGGCCGCTACCGGGAGCAGGAATGGACCGGTGCCGGCGATCACGAATCTTCGGCCAGGCAGTGTTCCGTTTCCTTTCAGGAAGGCCTGGATGCCTCCGGCGGCCATGACCCCCGGCAGCTCCCAGCCGGGGACCGGCAGCTGCCGGTCGTAGCCTCCCGGGCACAGCACCAGGCGGGGCGCGATGACGGCCCGACCTGCGCCGGGGACCGCAGGGTGTTCGGGTCGTGCCCGGGCCACGGTCGGTGTCGTGTGCAAGGTGAAGCCGGTGCCGTTCTTTTCCGGCATCCAGACCTGGAGACCGGGAAGATAGATGATGCGCCCACGGCGGCGTGCTGTGTCGAAGCGGGCACGGAGCTCAAGGTAGCTGCGCCAGCCGTGGTGTCCGGCACCGTCTGGTTCCGGCACTACGGTCTCGGGGCGATGGCGCCAGAACTGTCCGCCGGGCTGCGCACCGGCGTCCACAACTGCAACCAGCGACCCCGCCTCGGCGGCAGCTACTGCCGCGGCCAGACCGGCGGGTCCGGCGCCCACGACGGCTACGTCAGCTTTCACGGTGCTGCCCACCTCGTTAGGGCTCACGGTCGGCCTCCCTCGGCTTGGGGGTACGAGCCGTCAATCTTCATGCCATTACTTACTTCAACGAGGCATGCACGCTGGTTTTCCGCCCCGTTGACCGTGATCAAGCAGTCGAAGCACACACCGATTCCGCAGAATAGTCCGCGCGGCCGCGCTCCCATGCGGGTGCTCCGCCAGGCAGTGATGCCGTTGGCCGCCAGGGCTGCGCCGACGCTTTGGCCAGGTGCAGCCTCGAGTGGACGGCCGTCGAAGCTGACGGTTACTGCATCAGATGCGCTGCTGCGCCGAGTGATGTCCGGACACGCACCGGCGGGCCTTCCGGGCGTCTCTGCCGCGCCCTGTGCCTGGGTGCTCATGCGGTAGCCTCCTCGTGATGTGCGGCGGTGGGGTCAGCCGGCGAGCCGAAGCGGGCCGGTGCGAAGGGGGAAAGGTCCAGATCGGGGGATTGGCCGGCGAGGGCTTGGGCCAGGAGCTTGCCGGTTCCGGCGGACAGGCCGATGCCGGCGCCCTCGTGCCCGGCTGCGTGCCAGAGCCCCGGGGCGCGCTCATCGTGGCCGATCACCGGCAGGTGGTCCGGGCAATATGGGCGGAAGCCGTGGTAGTGGCGGATTGCCTTGACGTCGCCGAGAAAAGGGAAGAGGGCGGTCGCGTTGCGGGCCAGCAAGCGTAGTGCGCTGGTGCTCACCGAGCGGTCAAAGCCGACGCGCTCCCGCGTCGAGCCAATCAGGATGGTTCCTCCGGGCGTGCTCTCCACCACCGGAGAGGCCTGCAGGCCAGCATCTGAACTGCCGACGTTGTCGATGTATTCTGCCGCGTAGACCTTATGGTGGACCATCGGGGGGAGCGGTTCGGTGACCAGAACAAAGCCCCGTCTGGGCAGGACCGGAACGTTGACGCCAGCCAGTGCGGCGAGTTCACCGGCCCATGTGCCGGTGCAGTTAACGACGGCACCGGCGGAGAAGTCTCCGCGTGGGGTGCGCACACCGGTGACGCGGCCGCCGCTGCGCAGGAAACCCGTCACGGGCGTCTCGGCCAGGAAGCGGGCCCCAGCTTCGGCTGCGAGCCTAACGAGGTGGGTCGCTGCGAGCATCGGCTGGACCTGGCAGTCCTCGGGGTAGCTGGCCCCACCAAGGGCCGCCGGTGAGATATGTGGTTCGGCTTCCCGGAGTGCGTCGCGGTCCAGCTCCTCGACGGCGACGCCGTAGCCGGTCTGGATGGTCATGATGCGGTGCAGGGAGGCGAGGCTGCTTTCTTTGGAGGCCACTATGATCCCGCCCTTGGATTCAAACTCCCAGAGCTTCTTGTGTTCGCTGAGGTCTCCATGCCATACCCCGAGGGAGTAACGCGTCAGTTCGAGTTCGGGGCCAAGTTCCTTGTCCGACACGAGGATGTTTCCCTCGCATGCGGAGGATGTCCCGCTGGCCGGCAGGCCTTTGTCCAGGACGGTGACGGCCAGGCCCTGTTGTGTGGCGAAGTACGCGGTGGCCGCGCCGATGACTCCGGCACCGATGACGAGCACGTCGCAGCCTGCTTTCATGGCTTTTGCTCCTGGTTTGGTTCTTCGTTCTCGCCGGTGGCCCAGAGACCGCGGGCGTGGCCGATGTGGCGTCGCATGAGCTCGCGTGCCCCCGGACCGTCGCCGGATTCAATGAGGTCGAGCAGTTCGTGGTGTTCTTGGGCCGAGTCGGCCAGGCGGTCGCTCTCGCTCAGAGTTTTGAGACCGTACATCCGCGTGCGCGCACGCAGACTGGTTGCGAGCTCGACGAGCTGGTTGTTGCCGGTGTAGCGCAGAAGCTCGGCATGGAAATCGCGGTCAGCAGCCAGGTATGCGGCCAGGTCCCCCTCGCGCGCGGCGTTGACGATGGCGTCGGCCATCGAGCGAAGTGTGGTGATGCCTGAGGGTGGGATGGTACCGGCAATGTCAGCCATCATTGGAGGCTCAAGGAGTAGCCGGATCTCTGAGAGCTCGTCGAGCTCACGATCGCTCATGCTGGTGATGCGGAATCCCTTGTTCTTCATCGTCTCGACCAGACCCTCGCGGGTCAGGTCCATCATGGCTTCCCGCACGGGGGTGGCCGAGACGCCGAAGGCCGCGGCCAGGGCGGGCGCCGAGTACAAGGTGCCTTCCTTGAGTGTGCCGGCAATGATGGCGGTGCGCAGGGACTCGGTGACGGACTCGCGCAGGCTGTACTGGCGGCCGAGGGGCGCTATGGGGAGTTCGTTGTTTACTGACACTGTGGGAACTCCTTGTGCGGTCTTCATGGCGTGCTGCCTCTTTCATACACCAAGGCAGCGGTGACGAGGTCTTCCCATGCCATGCCAACACCGGCGTACAGGCAGGGGTGGCCGGGCGTGCGGTTGAACCGTCCGGTGATGAGGTCTTGAAGGTTGGCGGGATGGATGGCTTCCCATTCCTGGGCGGTTCGGGCCGGGATGAGGTCCCCGGCCTCGCGCCAGGCCGAGGCGCGACCTTCCACGACGACGTCGCTGCGGCGCACGAGCGCGGCGTCCACTTCGCGTGCGTCCAGTCCGTGCTGGCCCACTGCGGCGACCACGGCTCCGGGGGCGACCTGGTTGCCGTCGAAGAGCGGCGTGCGCGAAGAGGTCGTGCAGAGTACGAGGTCCGCGGCGGGCACCTCCGCGACGGTGCCCGGACGGACCTCGATGCCTTCGGTGGCCAGCTGTGCGATGAGCGTCTGCGTGCGCTCGGGGCGTTGGCCGACGACTGAAAAGTTTGCATCAGGGATGACGGCGTGCGCTGCGCGGATATGGTTGAGTGCCTGGATTCCGGCGCCGAAAACGAGCACACGGGGAGCCTCGGGTGCGCCCCCGTGCGCGGCCGCCAGGATGTGCTTTACAGCCAGAAGCGTGGTGGCAGGCGTGCGGATTGCGGTGAGTTCATTGCCGTCCATCACGGCCAGGGGCGCCAGGGTGTCGGAGTCGATGAGGAGAAAGACGCCTTGGATTTTTTCCAGTCCGCGCGCAGGGTTGCCCGTCGCTACGGTGAGGGCTTTGATGCCGCTGAAACTGCGGCCGACCGCCGGCATGAGCAAAAACTCCCCGCCCGGGGCAGGGCTGAAGAGCCTCGGGCTGTCTTCCTCCGGATTCACGCCATCCCTCAGGGCCCGCTCCAGGGCGGCGATCACTGTTGTCCACGGAGCGGCCCGGCGCACCGCTGCCGCATCAAAGTAGGGAAGGCTCACAGTAGGAACCCGGCGGGGAACGGATCGGTGGGATCGAGGAAGTACTGCGCCGTTCCGGTCAGCCAGGCCCTGCCTGTCACGGTGGGGACGACTGCGGGTCGGCCGGCCACTGTTGTCTCCCTGAGCAGTCGGCCAGTGAAGTGGGAACCGATGTAGGACTCGTTGATGAAGTCAGCGCCCAGAGCGAGCTCACCACGGGCGTGCAGCTGAGCCATCCTGGCGCTGGTTCCTGTGCCGCATGGAGAGCGGTCGAACCAGCCCGGATGGATGGCCATGGCGTGACGCGAGTGTTCTGCAGTGGAGCCGGGAGCCTGGAGATAGACGTGGTGGCAACCGCGGATATCGGCACGCTCGGGGTGCACAGGCTCGTCCGCCGCATTAATGGCGTCCATGATCGCAAGGCCGGCCACGAGCAGGTCATCCTTGCGCGCGCGCTCAAAAGGCAGTCCGAGGCTGTCAAGGTCTACGAAGGCGTAGAAGTTTCCTCCAAAGGCCAGATCATAGGCAACGGTGCCGAAACCTGGGACTTCCACCTTGGCATCGAGCCGGTCCACAAAGGATGGAACGTTGTGCAGCGTGACCGATGCCGCCCTTCCGTCCTCGACTGATACCTCGGCGATCACAAGGCCAGCCGGCGTGTCCAGCCGCACCGTGGTGACTGGCTCGACCACCTCGACCATTCCGGTCTCCACCAGCACGGTCGCGACGCCTATGGTGCCATGCCCGCACATGGGCAGAAGCCCGGACACTTCAATGAAGAGGACTCCGAAGTCCGCGTCCGGCCGTGTGGACGGCTGGAGGATGGCTCCGCTCATCGAAGCGTGGCCCCTGGGCTCGGTCATGAGGAGGGTGCGAATCCAGTCGCTGTGTTCCATGAACCACAGCCTGCGCTCCGCCATGGTGGCTCCGGGGATCGTCCCGATGCCGCCCGTGATGACGCGCGTTGGCATTCCCTCGGTATGCGAGTCCACGGCGTGGAAAATGCGATTGGTCCTCATCGGGTTCTCCTTTGGTTCCTATGGTGTCGGTTCCCGGTGCGGCGCGTGGCGCCGCACCGGGAAGGCAGCTTGGCCGCGAATCTGGCTCGGGCCTGAGCGTTACTTGTAGCCCTTGGCGAGGGCTGCCTCGGTGTCACGGACGACGGCGTCGCGGACCGCTGCGGTGAGTGGTCCGCGCGGAGGCCGGCAGGCACCGCCGCGCAGGCCCACGACGTCCATGGACAGCTTGATGGACTGGACGAATTCCGTCTTGCTGTCCCAGCGCAGCAGCGAGTGCAGATCGCGGTAGATTTCACGGGCGCGCTCTAGATCGGCAACGTCGCCGGAGGTGGAGAGCCGGTAGAGCTCGACGGTGGACTCCGGAATGGCGTTGGGATAGCCGGCCACCCAGCCGACGGCGCCAGCCAGGCCCATCTCGACCACGGTGTCGTCCGTACCGATGAGCAGGTCGACCTCGGGGGCAAGTTCCTTGATTTCGTAGGCACGGCGTACATCGCCGGTGAATTCCTTGACACCGACAATGAGGCCTTCACCGTGAAGACGGGCGATGAGCTGGGGGGTCAGGTCCACCTTGGTGTCGATGGGGTTGTTGTACGCCACGATTGGCAGCCCGATGGCGGCGGCGCGGCGGTAGTGGTCCACCACCTCGTCATCATTCGCCCGATATGCGTTCGGAGGTAGCAGCATCAGCGCGCCGGCTCCGGCCGCGGCGGCCTGCTCCGCCCACTTCTGAGTCTGCAGCCCCCCGTAGGCGCCAATACCTGCCATGACGGTGAAACCCTCCGGCGCTGCCTCGACCGCCGTCGTGATCACGCGGGCGCGCTCTTCCTCGCTCAGGGTCTGGTATTCGCCCAGGGAGCCGTTGGGGGCCACACCGTCGCAGCCTGCATTGGCCAGAAACCGGATATGTTCGGCATAGGCGTCGTAGTCGATGCTCAGATCGTCATGGAAAGGCAGGGCCGTTGCGACAAGTACGCCGTGCCAGGGCTTGCGGGATTCCGTCATGATGATGTCCTTTCGTGGGCACACACGGCGCCGTTATTTCTTGCCGTGAGCTTCCTCACAGCTAATCTACCATGTGACATTGCACATGCAGTTTAAAATTGGTGCCGGGCCGAAGCCCGGCACCTTGCGTCGGTCCGCGGCGTTAGCTTGCTGGGACCACGTACTGCTTAGCGGCAACCTTCCCGAGCCCCTCGGACAGGCCGGCGTCGGTCAGGAGCTTGGTGATCGTGCCGTCGGCGCGCTGTGCCGAAATGCCGGCGTCCAGCGCTTCGCGCAGGCTCGTGTTGCCCTTGGTCATCGGGAACGCAGCCTCCGGTGCGTGGGCGATTGCCCCCACCCGCGGGTCGGGCTTGTCATTCGACAGCGCAACATTGACTCCGGCCGCGCCCTTGAACTGGAGCACCTGAACGCCATAAGCGTCGATGTCCGCATCGAGTCGGCCGGCATCGAAGTCGGCCTTTAGCTCAACACTGCTGGGGTAGGTGGCAAGCTTATCGCCCAGGATCTTCTTGAGGTCCTCAACCCACAGGTAGCCGTCGACCGTGCCCACCTTGTTCATCTTCTCGAGATCCGTAACAGTGGTGGCGCCGGTCTTCGAGGCTATGCCCATGCCGTCCAGATAGGTGGAGGCGGAGAAGTCAACGGCCTTGAGTCGCTTCTCTGTTGCGTCGATCGTACCGACAGCCAGATCGATGTTGCCACCGGAAATGGACTGGACGGCATCCGCGTAAGTGGCCTGCTGGTAGGCCGGTTCGAGGCACTCATCCTTAGCGATCTTGTTGATGATTGCGATGTCGATCCCGTTGGGTTGGCCGCTGTTGTAGCTGCTGAAGGGCGGGATATCGATAACGCCCACCGTAAGCTTGCCCGGGGCGACGGTCTGGATTCCGGAATGCTGGGGTGTGCACGACGTTGTGCTGGCTTCCGAGGATCCGCCGCACGCCGTCAGTGCGAGGCCGAGGGTGATCGCGGTGGCAGTAAGTATGCCGGCAGTCTTGAGTGGGTGCGGTTTCATGTCTTCTCCTGGGTATGTTGGGGATGGTGCCGAGTGTGTTGGGTGGAACGGTCAGGTGTGGCGGGCCAGCCGCTTCTCGAAGAAGACGGTGATCCACGTTGCCGGCATCGAGATGACGGCGTAGCAGAGGCCTGCAAGGGTGAAAATTTGCAGGTAGTTGAAGTCCTGGCTGCCGATGTTGTAGGCGGTCTTCATCAATTCAGGGACGGCGATGCCGTAGGCCAGCGACGTGCCTTGGAAGACCTGGATCGCGACGCCCATCAGTCCGGGGATTGCTGACCGCATGCCTTGCGGCATGATGACCCGGAAGAAGGTGACGCGCTGCGACAGACCCAGGGCATTGGATGCCTCTCTCTGTCCGCGGGCCACGGACTGGAAGCCGGCTCGCATGATTTCGCTCGAGTACGCAGCCGAGTTCCACGTGAGGGCGAGGCAGGCGGCTGTGATGCTTTCGAATGCGATCCCGAACTTCGGCAGGCCGTAGTAGACGAGGTAGAGAATCACCAGGGCCGGTGCGCCGCGGCCAATCTCGACGACGGCGAGTCCGAGAGTACGGATGGCCAGATTCTCGGCGTTCACCATGAGGCTGAGGCCCAGACCCAGCGGATGGCCGAAGAGGATTGAGATGCCTGCGATCATGAGGCTGACGCCGAGGCCGGACATCATCTGCGGGAGATAGCCCGCCCATTCTGTAAGCCAGGTCATACGTAGATCGCCTTCCTCATGCGGGAATCGAGTCGACGGGAGAGGTAGGCGACCGGCAGGCTAAGGACGATGTAGAGGACGCCCACGATGATGTAGGGCAGGATCCCCTCGACCGTTGGGTGCTGCCGTGCGAAGGCCTGGGACTGGAAAACCATCTCGGCAACGATGATCGTCGACGCGATCGAGGAATCCTTGAGCAGGCCGGTCAGGTAGGTCGCGATGGACGGGGATACGATACGGAAAGCCTGCGGGGCCAGCACACCGTAGAACGTGGCGGTCGGGGCCAGCCCCAAGGCGTGTGACGCCTCGCCCTGACCACGGGGAACAGACTGCAGACCGCCGCGAAGGATCTCGGCGAGGTAGGCCACGGAGACGATACCGAGGCCGACGATGGCCGCGCCGACCGGGTTGAACTTGAACGTGCCGATCTGGATGCCGAACTTGAGTAGGAACAGCCACACGATGATTGGAACTCCCCGCACAAGGTCAACGAAGAACCGGGAGACCAGCCTCACCGCGAAGTTTGACGATGACAGGCAGATGGCGAGGGGAACGGCCCCGACAATACCAATGGCAAACGCCGACAGCGTCAGACCCAGGGTCATGGGCAGCCCCTGCAGGAGAGCGGAGAGCGCCTCCATGTCAGCGCTCCAGCACGGCACGCAGGAAGCGGCGGGTCCGGGCTTCCTGCGGGTCTCTCATGATGGCACTCGGATCGCCTTGCTCAATGATCTTGCAGTCGGCCATCACGACAAGCGTGTCCGAGACGTCACGGGCGAACTGCATCTCGTGGGTTACAACGATCATCGTCATCCCATCTGCTGCCAGCTCGCGCATCACGGCCAGGACCTCGAGACCCACCTCGGGGTCGAGGGCTGAAGTCGGTTCATCGAAGAGCATGATGCCCGGGTCCAGGGCCAGAGCCCGCGCGATGGCAATGCGCTGCTGCTGACCTCCCGAGCACCGGCCGGGGTGCTGGGCCGCCTTCTCCGTCAGGCCTACCCGCTCGAGCAACTGCATCGAACGCTCATCGGCCTCTTCCTTACTGCGGCCGAGAACCTTCTGCTGCGGAAAGCTGATGTTCTTCAGCGTGGACATGTGCGGAAAGAGGTTGAAGGACTGAAAAACCATGCCGACCGTGCGCCGCAGCGCGGCAAGGTCCCGGGCGTTGACATCGTGACCCGGCTGAATGGTGTGCTCGCCCACCTGAATGGTGCCGGAGTCAGGCCGTTCCAGGAGGTTGATGCACCGAAGGAATGTGCTCTTTCCTGCGCCGGAGGGGCCAATGAGCGCCGTTACCGTCCCGGGCTCGACGTGCAGGGAGACATCGTCAAGGACGACGTGGTCGCCATAACGCTTTGAGATATTGTCCAGCCTGATGCCGGTACGGGGGGCGAGCGTGGCGTTCGCGATTTCTGAAAGGGTCATAGCGATCTTCCATGTGTGGACTAGGTAAACATTGCCCGTGTGGGCTATGTCACATCATATGTGCAATGGTACATGACACCAATGGCCTTGGAAAGGCGGCCTCTGTTTTTCTGCTAGTGCTCGCAGCGATTGCACAGGAGTGCACATTGGGGCATCCGTCGGGTCGTGGAGTCGTCGGGTTACCTGGCCCGGAGCCCGGGATGCGGAACGCCCGGGCAGGATTCCGAACTTTTAGGGCGACCACCTTTGGCGCTCCACGGTAATACCGAACGGGACCTCGTCGGTGATCTCGAGTGAAAACGACGACATGCTTTCCCTGGTGATGAGGATGCCGCCCCTCCGCATCTTGAGGGCTCGATCCCTTAGCCTTTGCTCTGCCTGACCAAGGACGGAGTCCATGTTGACGCGGTCTGTGGCCGTGACCTGAAGAACCGCCTTATGGGTCTCGCTCATTGCATCCTCCAGTTTCGCGGGGAGAACAGCCTGATGTGGCGCCACTGCTCGATGACGGCGCCCGCGGCGGTCTGGCCGATGGGGCCGGCGCCGATCACAGCAACGGGGAGATTCTTCGCTGAATCCATGGTGATCTCTGTTTCTCTGTTTCATCCGTAGGTGTGGCGGGTTCAGTTGGCAGGTGCCTGCCGGTCTCCCGTAGGGCCGGCAGGCGGAGGGTCTTAGCAGAAGTCACTGGTGTCACCGCTGCCGTGGTGGTTACGAGGTTGGATCCCTTCGCGGCTCTGGTGGTTAGATCTCAAGGACCCGCGGCACCCCCGGGGTAAGCCATTTCAGGCGGTCAGTCAGGCCGGCTTCGGCAAAGGAGGCCGCGATCTCGTCTTCCGTTTCGGTGAAGTGTTCCCACGAGGAGAAATGGATCGGCACCACCGTGTGGGCGCCGAGGGAGGCAGTGAACTTCGCTGCGTTCGCGCTGTCCATGCTGATCATCTGGTCCCCGAGTATGGCGAACTTTGCCGCGCCGAGATGCAGCGCCGCTACTCCGATCGAGAATTTTTCCCCGATTTGATCAAGATCGCTTTCGTACGTGGTGTCGCCGGAAATGTAGAGGACCTTCTCTTCCCCGGGGACCCGGAGGATGAATCCAACCACGTCACCGGCCGGACCATGATGGGCGGGCGTCGCTGTGATGATCACGGATTTCTCTCCCACTGTGAGCGTGTGACTGCTCCAGGGGGCGATGCCAACTGCTTGGCCGCCCAGCCGACCCGCACCGCTTTCGGTGGTCATCACGGGCTTTCCCTCCAGCAGCCTCCTGCCGGCCTCGTCGAGATTGTCCGGGTGTTCGTCGTGACTGAGCAGCACGGCGTCAAATGGAGGAAGGTCGCTTGCGGCTATGGCCGGCTCAGTGGTGCTCCGCAGAACCACCGGCCCCGATACGTACTCAGTGGGGGCGGGGTCGAACACCGGATCGGTGAGGAACGTGAGGCCACCAAATTCAACGAGCATCGTTGCGGTGCCGATATGCGTCAGGGTTGTCTGCATGGGTCTTCCTTTGAATCTTGAATTTCAACGAGGGATGGGGGGCGAGTTCGTAACTATACGGACGATCGTACAGTATGATTGGTGTTAGTGCACGAAGAGAGGGTCAGTATGGATGGCAGAACGGCCAGGGGGCTGAAATCGAGAAAAATTGTTCTCGATGAGGCGGTGAACATGGCCTCAGTCGAAGGGCTCGAGGGTCTTTCGATCGGGGGCCTGGCCTCCCGGGCAGGGCTTAGTAAGAGCGGGGTGGCTGTGCTGTTCGGTTCGAAGGAGCAGCTTCAAATCGCGACGGTCGAGGCGGCGCGGGAAGTTTTCATCGCCGCGGTCGTGGCGCCCTCCCTTAGGACCGCACCCGGTCTGGCAAGACTTCGGGTCCTTCTGGACGGCTGGCTTTCCTACAGCCGTGACCGGGTCTTTACCGGCGGTTGCTTCTTCTCGGCCGCCGGCACGGAGTTGGATTCCAAATCCGGCCCGGTGAGGGAAGCGGTTGTGAAGGCGCTTCTGGAATGGCATTCCTTGCTGGGCTCCCAGATCCAGACCGCAGCCGACACCGGAGAACTCCCCGGCGCGGACGTGAACCAACTGGTGTTCGAGACGACGGCATTCCTGGAGGCGGCCAATGCGCGTTCGCTCCTCACCGGCTCGGCCGAGCCGTACACCGCGGCGAAACGCGCGCTGGCCCGGATCTACGGGCAATGATAATCAACACCTCCAGCCGGCTTCCGCCTGCGGATGGCCGGCGGCGTGCCCGCTGGGCAGGAAGACATTGAGATTGTTCTACGGCCGCCGGGTGCCTCGGCGGGTTTGTCCTTGCCGGTGACGTTAAGACCGGGAAGGCCTGAGACATCCGCATTCAGAAGGAACGGGAAACCCATGAATAAAGCAACAACAGTCCATCTTGGCGACGGCCTCACGGTCAGCCCCCTGGGGTTCGGCGGCATGGCCCTGACCCCGGTGTACGGTGAGGTGGATCCGGCCGAGGCCTTGCGGACCCTGCATCACGCGGTGGATGCCGGGGTGAGCTTCATCGACACGGCGGACATCTACGGCGGCGGCAGCAACGAGGAGCTGATTGCCCGGCTGCTCAAGGAACGCCGCGGCGAAGTCCAGCTGGCCACCAAGTTCGGCCTCGTCGACGGGCCGGCTGAGGGCCGCCGCGAAGTCAGGGGCGACGCCGCCTACGTGAAACAGGCGGTGGACCGCAGCCTGCAGCGGCTGGGCACCGACTCGATCGACCTGTACTACATGCACCGCCGTGACCTCCGCGTTCCGATAGTGGAAACCGTGGAGGCCATGGCGGGGCTGGTGCAGGCCGGCAAGGTGCGGCATCTGGGCCTGTCAGAGGTGACGGCCGAGGAGCTGCGGGAGGCCAGCAGCATCCACCCGATCGCCGCGGTCCAGAGCGAATGGTCCATCTGGAGCCGCGACGTGGAACGCAATGTGGTTCCCGCCGCCGCCGAACTCGGGGTGGGTTTTGTGCCCTATTCGCCGCTGGGCCGGGGATTCCTCACCGGCACCGTGGACGCCTCGACGCTGGGCAGCAACGACTTCCGCCGCACCATCCCGCGGTTTGCCGAGGCGGCCCTGGACACCAATCAGGGGGTGGTCGCGGCCCTGCAATCGGTCGCCGCCGAGCTGGAGGCAACGCCCGCGCAGGTAGCGCTGGCCTGGCTCTTCGTACAGGGCCGGCAGCTGGGGCTGCCTGTGGTCCCCATCCCCGGCACGCGCAAGGCGGACCGGATCGACGAAAACCTGGGCGCCCTGGCGCTCGAGTTTACCGCAGCGCAGCTGAAGACGCTCGACGCCGCCGCGGACGCCGTCGTCGGCTCCCGCTCGGCGGACCCCAGCTTCGTGTCCCAGGGCCGTGAATAGCATGCCCGCGATATGCGGGCATGCCGGCCCCATGACTGCCTGGACCACCCGCGGTGACGGGGTCGAAAAGATCTCACCACGCCAGCTGCCGATGCCGGCACCAGGGCCCGGTGAAGTGCTGGTGAAGATCGCGGCGATGTCCGGCCCTTGGTCGACTCGACATACACAGTGGACAAGATCCACGAGGCACTCGAGCACCTGGAAAATGGCCGGCACTTCGGCAAGGTCGTGGTCACAATGCCGTCTTCCCCGCTGCCCGGGTGGCTCTTAGCCGGCCTTCATTCCGCGCTCACGCCACGCTCACTTTCGAGGCAGGGAAACGGCCCAGAGGGGCGGCATCACGGAGAGCGACCACAGGCCCGGGAAGAAACGCGCCCCATAAAGTGCTTGGCACTAGACAAGAGGATGGATTTAGATGCCGTTGGATCAGCTTTTCGCAACACTCGCCTGCGCACTTCTGGCCGGCCTGACCATCTTCCAGGGCGCGCTTATCGCCGGGGCTCCGCTGGGAAGAGCGGCGTGGGGCGGACAGCACCGCGTCCTCCCTGCCAAACTGAGAATCGGGAGCGCCCTGTCCATAGCCGTGTATGCCCTTTTTGCCTATGCAGCGCTGGCCAAGGCTGGTTTGGTCCCGGTCTTGGTCAGCGAATCCTTTACTGCGGTCACCATGTGGGTGATGACGGCATACTTCGTGCTCGGAGTCTTCATGAACGGGATTTCCCGCAGCAAGCCCGAACGCCTCATCATGACCCCCACCACGCTGGCCCTAGCGCTCCTCTATCTGGTCCTTGCGCTCCACTGATCTCCAGCAGGGGCCGCGGGGACCAGCAACCTGCGCTTCCGGAATCCCACGTCGACGTTGCCGGACTGAGGTCCTGCTTGACCGGGACGCTGTCGATGCCCCAGAGATCTTCGGGGGCGACGAGAGGTCCGCGCCTATTGACGCCCCGGGGCGACGCCGATGAGCCGCGCCACAGCATCGGGATGCGTCAATTGAGGGTGGTGGCCGGCGCCATCGATCACATGGACGGGCACCGGATGCCCATTACGCCCCGTCACGGCGGCGTTCTTCCTGTCCATGAGCAGGGGATCCTCTGACCCGACGATCAGGTGCATCTGGCCTGGATAGTTGGCGAGCAGCCGAGCCAGGTCCGCGCGCTGGGCCGGGTTGGACGCCCGGCGCAGGAGCCGCGCGGCGGTCGGGGCACTCGCGCGGCGGAGATCTGCGGCGCTCGACTCGAGCTGCTCCGTCCGGTCCCCGTTCCCGGTGAGAATTCCTGCGAGCCGCGCCGCTGAGACCCTCCTGAGATAGAGCCGGGTGAGCGGGACCAGTCGTTGGGGGAGAGCTGCCCGCGTCTGGAGAAAGTGGGGCGAGACCAGCCAGAGACGCGCGACGGCGTCGGAATGCTCAGACGCGTATTGCAGCGCCAGCGCGGAACCCACGGAATGGCCCACGAGGTGAATGCCCGTTCGGCCGCCGATCACAGCGTCGAGCCAATGGTGCCAATCATCCGGCGTTCCTGAACTGGCGCCCAGTCCCGGCAAGTCGACTGCCCTGCCGTCGACCAGGGCGGCGGTTTCGGACCAGGTGTCGGCATTGACGGGCAGCCCGGGCAGGATGATTGTGCAGGCCCCGGAATCCCCGACGGACAGTGTCCGGATGCCGGACTCGCGCGTGAATCCTCTCACCGGTCCCGAGCCGGGAATCGCGCCAAAGCGGTGGGTGACGAGGTGGTCGGCCCAGCGCGTGAGGGAGGCGGTGACATCAGAGTGGTGCAGTCCGTGGCGTTCCGCGAGGTGGTCGGCCGAGGAGGTTGGGTACCGCTCCGTCGACAGGAAACTCAGCGTTTCGGGGTGGGCCCGGGTGATCCATGAGGGAAGCGCGCGCAGGAGTCGGATCGGTATGCGCAGTCGTGGTGTCCGGACTCCCAGATGGTCAGCGAGCATCGACAGCATGACCGGTAGCGCCGGTGTTGAATCGTCCAGTGGCCAATAGGAGCGCCCCAGTGTGTCGGCTGCGATCGGGATCAACGCCATGAACGCGGCGAGATAGTCCACGGTCACGACGGGAACGAAGGTGTCTTCTGCTCCCGGCAAGGCTGCGAGATCGCCGTTCCAGAGGTCTCGGATGGTGCCGGCGAGGCCGAGTATCTGCTCAGACTCGCCGGTGACCGAGTCCCCGATCACGGTGGCCGGATTAACGATGGTCCACGGAACCCCAAGCCTGGACGCAGTCGCTTGGACCACCGCGTCCGACTCGACCTTGGATGCCTCATAAGCACCCAGCCGCGAGTACTCGGAGCGCACCCGTTCGGCCGGCCAGGGGACATCGGCTGGGTCCTGGCCGCCCACACGGTAGCCGGACAGGTGCACCAGGCGGCCCAGTGACGGCAGCCGTGAGGCGAGAACCACAATCCGCTCGGAGGATCCAACATTGGCCGCCCGTGCCTGATCGGGGGTCATCCCGAAACGGTAGGAACCTGCAACGTTGTAGACCTCGGTAACTCCGGCGAGTACCGGGCCGACCGGGTCGAGGCCCAGGCTGTCGTCGTCGAAATCGACGACGACATGATCGAAGGGCTGCCCCGCGCCGTGGTCCGAGAGCCACGAGGCCAGGTGGGCGTGGGATCCTGCGCTTCGCAAGGCGGCCACGACCGCGAGGCCCTGCAGCAGGAGTTCGCGCACGAGCCAGCGGCCAATGAAACCGTTCGCTCCGAAGACGAGTGCCATCCGAGACGCGCTCACTGCGCCCCTCCCTGCTCAAGGATCGGACCGAGCAGACCCTTGAGGGTCCGTGAAGCCGACACGAGCGGTTCCGTGGTCCTTTGTGCGCGGCAAACTACCAGCGCACCTTCGATGAGGCAGACCGCCGAGGTGGCGAGGCTGCGGGTGTCATCCGTGTCGCCGGCGGATGACACCAGGTAGGCGTGAAAGGTTGCGACCCACGATGCGTAGGCATCACTGCACGCCGCACGAAGCTGCTCGTCCTCGGCTCCGGCGTCGAGGGTGACGGCTGCGACCGGGCAGCCTGCCCGGTAGTCACTGCTCACAAGAAGGCCCGCGAGCCCGCTGATCACGACGTCGACCAGTTCTTCGAAGGACCTGCTCACCGCCATGGCATCCGCGATCGATGACCTGAACTGCTCGGCGGCCAGTGAGACTGCCGCGCTCCCCAGTTCCGTCTTGCCCCCGGGAAAGTGGAAGTACAGGGACCCCTTGGGCGCAGCCGAGTGTTCCAGCACCGCGGTGAGCCCGGCACCATGGTAGCCCTTGGTCTGGATGAGCTGGAGCATCGATCCGGTCAGCCGCTGCCGGGTAGCGCTGCCCTTCGAGGAAAGCGAAGACATACGAGGATAATAGACCAGTCTGTATATTTTTTTAAGGGGGATCCGTCTCGATTCTCACGGAGGGTCCCCGTCAGCCAACAAACCGTCTTGGGCGAAGCCGATGCGGCCTACGGTGGCGTGAGCACTTCCGGGACCGACTCGCCGTTCGGCGGGATCACGGCGAACATCGAAGCATTCGTCGGGGTCCCAGTGGCTCACCATGCGCCCCGGTCCTCCTGCTAAGTATTGGCCGCGAGCGTGGTCCAGATGGTCCGTGAGTGCTTGTTGTGGATGAAGACCGTACCATTAGCCCCCGCAAATTGATGACGCCAAAGGCTCGGGTTCCGGCGTTCAGGTCGGCGGCCAACGCTACGTCGACCGGTTTCGGAAGGGCTGAGGACGTGGACCATCGTAAGCAGGGTGTGGATGACCATTTATCCGAAAACTAGGCACTTTCTCCATTGGTTCGCCGGACTCCGTTGTTCCGGCGGCGATGATCCGCAACCGTGGCGCTACCCAACCAGGTGTCAAGGGCGTGTGGGCCTGCCTGTATCCGCCAGGATGTCCGCAGTGGTTGGTTCCACGCCGTGCAGTAACCTTCTTCAGGCTTGGATGTCCTCGAGCCGCTGCGCATGGCTCCATAATGGGTCGCGACGGGACGGGCCGGAGCATTTGTCGGCCAGGGGGAATTCAGTATTCGCCGGTCATTTGAGGTAGGTCCGGCAACGTGGCCGTTCAGATGATGGGGGAGCGGCGCTCAATCAGTATGGTGTGGCGCCACTTCCCGGTGAGCGGACCGTGGGTCATGCGGGCGATGCGGCGTCTGCGCCCGACGACGACGTAGCCGTTGGCGAGGTGGAGTCTGAGGCTGGCTTCGTTTTCGGGGAAGACACTGGCCTGGATGGTCCAGATCCCGTCACCCTCTGTGGAGTCTGCCAAGGCCCGCAGCAGCGCTGTGCCCAGGCCTTGCCCGCGTGCAACGGCTGCGACGTAGACAGAGTGTTCGACCACGCCCGAGTATGCGGGGCGGGTCGAGACGGGGGAGACGGCAGCCCAGCCAAGGATCCTGCCGTCTGCGGTTTCGGCGGCGAGCCGGTGGCGGGGCAGTCTCGAGGTGTTGAACCTTTCCCAGTCGGGCGCCTCTGCTTCGAATGTGGCGTGGCCGGTGGCGATGCCTTCACGGTAGATCCGTTGCACGGCCGGCCAGTCGCCGTCGCGCATGGGACGGATCGTGGCCGCGGACGCCACGCGGACGTCCTCCGTGGCCGGGCCATCAACGGTGACATGTATCAGCGGGTCTGAAAATCCTTCTGTTTCGTTGCCCATGGAGATGGACTCACTTTCGTCGAAGGCGGGATCGTGATTGAAACGCGTCGTCGGATTTAGCCGTCTCCGAAAGCGCCGAAGTTGTTGATCAATACCGATAGGGGAGCGTTGACGGATAGTCCCGTCCGCTCCGGCTACTGAGCGGTGGCTGCAAGTTGCGGTACCTGTTCGAGCAGGCCGGCGGTGGTTACTACCGTGGCGAACTCCCCGTGTAGATTCACCCCGGTTATCCGGGATAGGGCAGCTGCGGCGACGTCCTCACCGTCCGGAGCGGTGCGGTCGAAGGTGTGGGTGGCATCCAACGGGAAGAACACCCGGTAACCGAGGTTGCCCCCGACTCGGGCGGTGGTCTCGCAACAGTGGTTGGTGGTCATTCCGCAAACGACCAGTTCCTCGATGCCGTTTTCCTGCAGCCAGGCGTGTAGATCGGGAGTGCCGTGAAAGCTGGAGTTGACGCTCTTGCGCACCAATAGATCCGGGGTGTCGGTGATGATGTCCTTGAACGCGTTGCCTGGGTTGTCCGGATGCAGGGGCGAAGACGGGGCGGTGGAGTCGTGGCGTACGAAAACGATGGGGCGGCTGGTTTCTCGCCACCGCGTCAGCAGGGCGGCGATGTTTGCCTCGCAGGAGGGGTTATCGCGCGGACCCCAGTAGGCGGCGTCATCGAAGGCCTTTTGGGCGTCGACGATCACCAGCGCGGCGCGGGGACCAAGGATGAGGGGCGAGGAAGAAGTATTCACATTCGCGATTGTATTATACGATCGTCCGTATAGTTACCGACTCGGCGTATCGCCCTCCCGGCTTTGGCTGAAGCTGTGCGTTGCGGCCATTGATGCTCGGGTACCCGTATGCTCCTCACTACGGATGCCCTGGTGCCAGCTAAAAAGCCGGGACGTTGAACTTGAAGATTCTAAGGACGAGACGTGGTTCATTCAATCCTGCTGATCTGTGGGAGTGTCAGGGTCGGTTCCGTCAACGCGGCGGTCATCGCGACCGTTGCCGATCTGGTGAGGACGCCATTCGCCACAGATACTTACGATGGACTAGGTGGCCTTCCGCATTTCAATCCGGACCTGGATCACGCAGCCCTCCCATCTGAGGTCACAGAACTGCGGGCGGCAATTCGAGATGCGTCTGCACTGCTGATCAGCACGCCCGAATATGCTGGGGCGATGCCTGGTGCCCTCAAGAATCTGCTGGAGTGGACGATAGGCGGTACCGAGATTTCCGATAAACCAACAGGGTGGATCAATCCATCGACAAACCCCCTCAGGGCGGAAAAGACATATGCGTCGCTGGCGATCGTTCTGGGGTATACGGGTGCGACTCTGATAGATAGCGCCTGCGTCGACGTCCCGGTATCCAGGCAATCCATCGATGAACATGGACTAGTCCGTGACGAGCTGATTCGTCGATCGATGTCCAGAGCTATCGCGGCGCTCACCCAGGCCATCGTATAGAAGCTCCCGGCGACGGACGGCGGGCCGCGATCACTCATTCTTCGGACCGGCCTTAAGGCGGCTATCCCGCTGCGGGCTGCTCAAACGGGACGGCTGCAACGCCATCAAAAGATGACAGTGGCCTCTCCGGTTGGATGGCCGGCCGCGGGAACGCTTCCCTGATGACCAAGTAAACGAAAGAAGGCGACACTCGAGCGGTGAGCCTTCATCTGGACGGTGGTTCCTAAACGCGACCGGTGCGGAGCGCTCGGGCAACGTCAAATCGGGCGTAGCCTTCCGCCGTGATGACTGCTAATTCCCAGTCGTAGACGACCCCGTAAAACTCGGCAAGAGACGGCATCCGACACCAAAGTGGCCGCCACCACGCCGTGTGATTCCTCGGCGTGAAGAATCCTTTCACAACTGTGAGCACCGGGCGGGAGCCTAGCCTCGCATCTGAAACGCTCTGCGATATTCCAACGGCGCCACACCTTTGACCGCCCGGAACCGCTGGCGGAAAGACACCGGCGTCGCGTATCCAACGGCGCTGGCAATCTCCGCTATGGATGCGTCGCTTTCTTCCAGCAGTTGGCTGGCCTGGTCGATGCGCCAGTTCATCACCCATTGGTGGGGCGTCGTTCCAGTTTCGGCAATAAACCGTCGAGCGAATGTGCGCTCGGACATGCATGCGTTCCGGGCAAACTCTGCCACCGTCCGCGTTTGGCGGGGGTCGGCCGCCAACAACGACCGAACCACATCCGAGGCTTCCCCGTCGGGTTCTTTCACGGCCACTGGGGAACGCACAAATTGTGCTTGCCCACCAGCCCGATGGGGCGCCATGACCATAGACCTCGCTACCGCCGTTGCCGCTTGCCCACCGCAGAGCATTCGGATGAGGTGGATGCTCAGGTCGATTCCTGCAGCGACGCCGGCCGATGTCCATACACGGTTGTTGCCGACAAAGAGCACCGACGGGTCAACGCGGACTGCGGGGTAACGTGCAGACAGCGTGCTGGTTAATCCCCAGTGGGTCGTTGCGGTCTCACCGTCCAAAAGGCCGGTTTCTGCCAAGACAAACGCACCCGAGCAGAGGGACGCGATAATGGCACCGCGGCGGTGCGCTTCGGTGATCGCTCGCAGATACTTGGCGTCCGGGATCACGCCGCAGTCGCCCAGGCCAGGGATTAGGACTACGTCGGCCGTCTCAGCCCAAGCCAAGGGTGCGTCCGGGGCACAATGGGCCCCTTCGGTCAGCGGAACGAAGCCGGTTCCGTCGGAACAGCGGCGCAGTTCGATGGCCAGGGGCGGCGAAGAAAGGCGGTCGGGTGACCAAGTTTCGGTGATGATGGCAACATCAAACAGCCGGGCGCCTGGAAGTAGGAGAAGAGCGACGGAGAGCATCAGATCAGTATATGGCGGGAAACCATCGCACAATGCCATAACTGCCACTCACCTGTGGTGAATGAGCGCAGGCAGAGTAGTACCCATGAATACAGCTGATTTGAATATTGCTACTCCTACAGACCCCCCGCACGCATCAGCGCAGAGTTCGCTTGCTGGAAGCCATGATTTTCGAGTGTCTGCGAATGCGGCACTCATCGTCATCGACGTGCAACAGACTTTTGATGATCACAGCTACTGGGGAAAACGAGACAACCCGGACGCTGAAAAGAACATCCTCCGTCTAGTCGAACACTGGCAAGAACACGGACTTCCCCTTGTCATGGTGACACACACGTCCGAGCGTCCTGAATCAACCTTTCACCCAGACCGGAGTAGTTCCCAACTTAAACCATTCTTGGCTGGCATCGAACCGACTTTAGCCGTCACCAAGACGGTAAATTCCTCATTCTATGGGTCACCCGATCTTGCTGACTGGCTCACCACCAGCGGAATCGAGGAGGTCGTCCTATGCGGAATACAAACCAACATGTGCGTGGAAACCACGGCACGCATGTCCGACAACCTGGGATTCGGCACGGTTGTGGCAATCGACGCCTGCCATACCTTTGACCTTCAAGGTCCAGACGGTGTGGTGATGAAAGCGGCGGACCTATCTAAGGTCACAGCAACCAACTTGTTTGGTGGAGACTTTGCCGCCGTCGTGACGACCCAAACGATCCTGGAGAGTTACTAGGGCAAGCTATCGCGCGCAATCTATACACGCTAACCAATGGCCACAGCCGCAACGCGCCTTCCGGGGGTCCGTTCCGCCGGCAGTGCCACACCACTTCCCCTGCCGGCCGGGCCCACTGCGGGGGCCGTCGCGACAACGGGGACCACGAAATACCGGCCCTAACCTTGATTTACCCGCCAAAACTGTTAACTCCGTCACACCCTGACGGTTCCGTGCGGCCCGCACTGCGCAACCCCCGCCCGCTGCGACCGCCCGTGACAAGGAAGAAGCCTCATGTCTGAACGCACCACCTCGGCCGCTCCGGCCATTTCAGAATCTGACACTGCCGCCTCCGCCAACGGTGACTCCGGCGCCGGGAACCACGAACCGCACCTCGCCCGCGCCCTCGGCAACCGCCACATCCAATTGCTCGCCATCGGCGGCGCAATTGGCACCGGACTGTTCATGGGCTCCGGCAAGACCATCTCGCTGGCCGGACCGTCCGTGATCTTCGTCTACATGATCATCGGCTCCATGCTGTTTTTCGTGATGCGTGCGATGGGCGAGATCCTGCTCTCCAACCTGAACTACAAATCCTTCAGCGACTTCGCCGGCGACCTGCTCGGGCCCTGGGCCAGCTTCTTCACCGGCTGGTCCTACTGGTTCTTCTGGGTGGTCACCGGGGTGGCCGACATCGTCGCCATCGCCGGATACCTGGACAAGCTCGCACCCGGCACGCCCCTGTGGATCCCGGCGCTGCTCACGCCCGTGGTCTTGATCCTCCTGAACCTCCCCACCGTGAAGGCGTTCGGTGAAGCCGAGTTCTGGTTTGCCATCATCAAGGTGGTCGCCATCGTGGCCCTGATCATCACCGGCGCGGTCATGATCGCCACGCACTTCACGTCCCCGAACGGCGCGGAAGCCAACCTCGCCAACATGTGGAACGACGGCGGCATGTTCCCGCACGGCATGTTCGGCTTCGTCCTCGGCTTCCAGATCGCCATCTTCGCCTTCGCCGGGATCGAACTGGTGGGCACCGCCGCCGCCGAAACCAAGGACCCGGAGAAGAACCTCCCGCGGGCCATCAACTCCATCCCGGTCCGCGTCCTCCTCTTCTACGTGGGCGCCCTGGTGGTCATCATGGCTGTCAACCCGTGGCGCACCATCGATCCCGCGACCAGCCCGTTCATCGGCATGTTCACTCTCGCCGGGCTGGGGATCGCCGCAGTGGTGATCAACCTTGTGGTCCTGACCTCCGCCGCCTCCAGCGCCAACTCCGGAATCTACTCAACGTCCCGGATGGTTTACGGGCTCGCCCAGGACGGGAACGCGCCCAAGGCATTCGGAAAGCTCAGCATCCGCAAGGTGCCGCAGAACGCGCTGCTGTTCTCCTGCATCTTCCTGCTGGCCGGTCTGATCCTGCTCTATTCCGGCGACTCCGTGATCGGCGCGTTCACGATCGTCACTTCCGTGGCCTCCGTGCTGACCATGTTTGTGTGGTCCATGATCCTGATCAGCTACATCGCCTTCCGCCGCCGGCGGCCGGCCCTGCACGAGGCTTCGGCCTTCAAGATGCCCGGCTCCGCCTTCATGCCTTACGTGGTGCTCGCGTTCTTCGTCTTCATGCTGGTGGCCCTGGCGCAAGCCGATGACACCCGCATGGCACTCTTCGTGACCCCCATCTGGTTCCTGCTGCTGGGTGCGGCCTGGCACTTCAACCGGAAGACCCCGCTGCAGCAGGCACGGATTGTGGAATGGAAGGCCGTCCGCTCACAGGAGGAAGCCCGCGCGTCTGCCTGATCCTTGGACGTGATGCAAAGGAGCCCTGATACAAGCTGAGCTGATGCAAGGGGAGCCCCGGCCGGATCTGAACTGCTCCCCGAAAGTTGGACTGAGAAATCAGTTCTGACTCTCGGGGAGCAGTTTTATGCATGCACGGAGTCCGATATCCGAAGATCAGCGCGAGGCCGCTGTAGCGTGGTTTGAGAAGGGCATCGCGGATAAAGCGGCTGCGCGGCTGCTGGGTGTGTCTCACTCACCGGTGAAGCTTCTCTATCTGCCGTGGAAGATCCATGGTCGAGGAGCACTGGCGGCCAAGCCGACGAAACAGGTGTACTCGTTCGAATTCAAGCTCGCCTTGGTCGAACGGTTCACCGCGGGCGAGACTGCCCAGTATCTCGCGGCGGAGGCCGGCAGCCCTCGTCCGGCCTACTGAAAACTGGGCAGCTGCCTATCGCCGCGAGGGCGCGGATGCCCTGCGCCCGAACCCCAAAGGCAGACCCAGGAAGCCCGATTCCCCGCCGCCGGCGGAGCTGCCCGAGCTGGAACGGCTGCGACGGGAGAACGAACGGTTACGGGCGGAAGTGGCCTACCTGGGAAAATTACGGGCCTTGAGGGCACAACAACGACGGTGAAGGTCCAGGCCCTCATCGCCCTCAAGGCTGACTTCCCGCTCCCGGTTCTGCTGCAGGTCGCCCGTCTGGCCCGGTCCACGTTCTTCTATCACCAGGCCCGCCTCCAGGCCCCCGATCCGCAGGCGGCACTCAAGGCCGCAGTCACAGAGATCTTCGAGCAGAACCATGGCCGCTACGGGCACCGCCGCATCCACACTGCACTGGCCAAGCAAGGGTGGACGATCGCGAAGAAGACCGTGCAGAAACTCATGCGTGCACTGCGGCTGGTCTGCAAGGTCCGAAGGAGGAAGCGGTACAACTCCTACCAGGGCGAGCAGGGCAGGATTGCCCCGAACGTGCTGAACCGCGAGTTCGACGCCGAGGCACCGAACCGGAAGTGGGTGACGGAGGTGACCGAGTTCAGCGTCGGCGACCGGAAGCTCTACCTCTCACCGGTCATGGACCTCTTCGACCGGCAGATCACCTCCCACACCATCAGCTCAACCCCGAACCTGGAGCCCACCACCACCTCATTGCGCAAGGCGCTGGCCACGCTCTAGGGCGGGCAGCAACCGCCCGTGCATTCGAACCAGGGCTTCCAGTACCAGCACGCCTCGTGGCGGAACCTTCTGCAAGGCGCCGGTGCTGTTCAATCGATGTCCCGCAAGGGCAACTGCTACGACAACGCGGTGATGGAGAACTTCTTCGGCCACCTCAAGGAAGAGCTCTTCCACCATGTCCGGTTCATCAGCACCGACGCGCTGGCAGCCCAGCTGAAGGAATACATCCGCTGGTACAACACCGAACGGATCTCGACAAAGCTGGAGGGCCTGAGCCCGATGCAATACCGGACCCAGGCCCTCGCGGCCTAGGGTCTTACTTGGCCAGTCCAATTTTCGGGGACCAGTTCAATCATCCGGCCGGGTCTCCTTGCCGTGCTGTGCCGTTGTGGTGCCTACATCCATGGAGACAGTATCCGATGCGGGCCAGCGAATCGACACACAGCCGGTAGGTCAAGAATCTCAGATTCTGTTCCAGGCAGCTGCGAACTTCGCGGCGGTGCCGATCAGGTGCAATGGGCACTTCCACCCGACTCCGAGCACGATTGGTCCGTCCGGTCATCCTTCATCTGACTTTGGGGCCTCTGGAGAGGCGCGTGGCGGCGATGAGTGCAGCGGTTCCGGTGATGGCCGCCATCGCGTAGGCCAAGGAGGTGTAGCTGCCGAGCCAGTTTGCGATTGCTGAGCCGGCTGCCGGGGCAAGGGCTGCGGCGGCCGTGATGGGTGCGGCGAAGCTTCCTTGCAGGGTGCCGAGGCTCGTTGTTCCCCACCGGTCGGCCACGACGGTGGCCTGCAACAGGGTGTGGCAGCCGCGGACGGCACCGGCCAGCATGCCGGCGGCGATCAGCATGGGTGCCGGTCCTGGCAGGAGAGCCAGCACGAGGATGGCACCAGTGGCGGTTCCGGTGACGACAGATATACGTGCAGTGGCCGGGATGGCGGCGAAGAGCAGACTGCCGCCGACCTCTCCTGCTCCTACAAGTCCGAAGCCGAGCGCGGCCGTGGTGTAGTCGGCGCCCTTTTCCATAAGGACAGGGATGAGATTCAGCGTCACAGCGTAGAGCCCGAAGCACAGCAGAACCATCAGGGCCTGCAGACCGATGAATGCAGGGCTGCGGCGGACGGCTCTGAGCACTGTCCTATCGGTGGCGATAAGGTCTCGGTGCGGAGCTGAGGTCCATGATCGGTTGAGGTAACGGGCGTGCAGGGGAATTGTGATGACACCGAGCAGGCCGGCGAGGACCAGAAAAGCGGCCCGCCAGCCAATGCTGTTGCTGAGGGCAGCGATGAGTGGGGCGAAGATGGTGGATGCGAATCCTGCGGTGAGGGTCAGGATGGTCAGGGGCCGGATGCGGGCGGGGCCGTACCAGCGGCTGATCACGGTGAACGCCGGCTGGTAGAGCACCGCGGCCTGCGCGGTTCCGGCGACCAGCCAGGCCGCATAGAACACCGGCAGGTTCGGTGCCAGCCCGACCAGGATCAGGGCGAACACGCCGGTGAGGGAGCCTGCGACAATGAGGTTGCGCGGCCCGGTCCGGTCCAGGACACGGCCAACGAGAATCCCGGCGGCGGCGGAGACGAACAACGCGGCCGAGAAGGCTCCGGTGACGAGGGCGGGGTCCCAGCCCGTGTCCATGCTGATCGGGTGAACCGCTGCGGGCAGGGCGTAGTAGAGGATGCCCCCTCCGGTGGTCTGGGTGATACACAGTGCGGCGAGGCCGCCGCGCGGTGCACCCTCCGCGACCAGTGTCCGGGATAACGCCGGGGCAGTCATTTCCTAGCTCCCCGTCAGTTCTGCCTGCAACTTCTGGACCCGGGCCTTGATATCGTCCCGGACCAGGCGCCTGCGTTCCATGCCTTCGATGCCGCGATCGGAGGGCTCGTCCGTTTCCCAGACCTCGAGCCGCTTGCCCTCGCGGGGTTCGAGCTTGGCTTCGGTGCCCAGGGCGACGACGACATCCGCCGCGTCCAGAACTTCGTCGCCGACGGGCTTGGGGTGTTCGCCGGTGATGTCGATGCCGATTTCATTCAGGAACTCCACGGACTGGGGGTTCAGCGATTGGGCGGGCTTGGTTCCGGCCGAGTGCACCGTGACGGACCCACCAACGAGCTGGTCCATGAGGACTAAGCTGATGCGGCGGAGCAGTTCGGTGTTCTCCTGCAGCCCCCCGGCTGGTTTCATGCCGCGTTCGTGGTGTTCAGTCATGTCAGCTCTCCAGTGTCTTCAGTGGTCGCAAGCAGGGGAAGGTGGTCAGTTGTCGCCGGAGCGGCCGTGGGAGAGTCCGGTGGGGAATCCGACGAGCACGGGCTCGGGAGCGGCGCAGCACGAGGACTCGGATGCGACGGCGTGGGCTGCCGGGACGTCGCAGCTGGTGCCGGCGTCGGAGGAGCAGACGCCGGTTTCGGGGAGTTCGAGCTGGACGGTGTCGGCTGCTTCGCGGTCACCGGCCAGGGCGGCGGCGACGGAGCGGACTTGTTCGTAGCCGGTGGCGAGCAGGAAGGTCGGCGCCCGGCCGTAGGACTTCATGCCGACGATGTAGAAGTCCTGGTCCGGGTGGGCCAGCAGGGCCGCGCCGTGCGGGGGGACGGTGCCGCAGGAGTGGAATTCCGGGTCGATCAGCGGGCCGAGTTCGGTGGGGGCCTCCACGGCCGGGTCCAGGTTCAGCCGGAGTTCGCGCAGGATGTCCAGGTCCGGGCGGAACCCGGTGCAGGGAACGACGATGTCGGCCTCGAGGGTCCGGCCGTCCACGGATCCGACGGTGACGTGCGAGGCGAGGGATTTCAGCGAGCCGATGCCGAAGCCGGTGTGCAGTTCGATGGTCCCGGCCTCGACGAGGCGGCGCAGGCGGGCACCGAGCTGGCCGCGGGCGGGCAGTCCGTCGGCGTCGCCGCCGCCGTAGACCTTCGAGGCGGACTCGCCGCGGACCGCCCAGAGGATCCGGGTGTCCGGTTCGTCCGTGGCCAGGTCCGCAAGATTGATCAGGGTATTGGCGGCGGAGTGCCCGGCGCCGACCACCAGGACCCGGCGGCCGGCAAACGAGCCGCGGTTACGGCCGGTGACATCCGGGAGCGGCGAGGAAATCCGGTCCGCGGCGGTGTCTTCGCCGGCGGCGGGCAGCCCGGAGGTCCCCAGCGGGTTGCGGGTGGACCAGGTGCCGGAGGCGTCAATGACCCCGGCCACGGCGTGGTCGCGGGTTTCGCCGTCCGCGTGCTCGACCCGGACGACGAACGGTGTGTTCGCGCGGTAGCGGGTGTGGGTCTTGTCCATGCCGGCCCGGGTCACGGCGATGACCCTGGAACCGGTCTGCAGCCGGGAGCTGATGGCCGGGAGCGCGGCCAGCGGTGTCAGGTACTGGTCGATGAGTTCCCCGCCGTAGGGCAGGGCCGTGGGCCCGGGTGATTCCCAGCCGGTGGCTTCGAGCAGGCGGACGGCGGCGGCATCGACGTTGTACTGCCAGGGCGAGAACAGCCGGATGTGGCGCCACTGCTCGATCGCGGCGCCCGCGGAGGGGCCGGCTTCGAGGATCAGCGGTTCCATCCCGCGTTCGATCAGGTGGGCCGCGGCGGCCAGGCCCACGGGCCCGGCACCGATCACGGCAACGGGAAGGCTCTTCGTCGAATCCATGGTGTCCTCTGTTTCATCCGTAGG
This sequence comes from Arthrobacter sp. UYCu712, assembly GCF_040547005.1. Classification (NCBI taxonomy): domain Bacteria; kingdom Bacillati; phylum Actinomycetota; class Actinomycetes; order Micrococcales; family Micrococcaceae; genus Arthrobacter; species Arthrobacter sp. UYCu712. The sequence goes on along the minus strand of NZ_JBEPOZ010000012.1, from coordinate 2,123 downwards.
TGTGGCGGTTCTGTTGGGAGGCACCTGCCGGTCCTGTGGGGGCCGGCAGGCGGGAGCGGGTCAGCAGCACCCCTGATCGTCGTCGCAGCAACCCGGGTCACTGCTGTAGTCGGTATCCATTCAGCTCACCTCTGTCCGCGTTCGATGTCAGGCAGGTCTCCGGGGGCTCGGTAGGGTTACTTGGCGACCGGCGTGAGGGACGCGATCAAGGGGCGAAGCTGGACGGGCGTCATGGCAGGGGTCGCACTATACGGACGATCGTACAGTATAATCACTGTCAAGTGCACGAAGAGAGGTCAACATGGATGGCAGAACGGCCAGAGGCCTGAAATCGAGAAAAACTGTCCTGGAGCAAGCGGTGAACATGGCCTCAATCGAGGGGCTCGAGGGTCTTTCGATCGGGGGCCTGGCCGCCCGTGCAGCGCTAAGTAAGAGCGGGGTAGCTGTGCTGTTCGGTTCGAAAGAGCAGCTACAACTCGCGACGGTCGAGGCGGCGCGGGAAGTTTTCATGGCCGCGGTGGTGGCGCCTGCCCTTAAGACCGCACCCGGTCTGGCAAGACTTCGGGTCCTTCTGGACGACTGGCTTGCCTACAGCCGCGACCGGGTCTTTAGCGGCGGATGTTTCTTCACGGCCGCCAGCACGGAGTTGGATTCCAAATCCGGCCCGGTGAGGGAAGCTGTTGCGAAGGCGGTTCTGGAATGGCATTCCCTGCTGGCCTCGGAAATCCAGACCGCGGCCGACGCCGGAGAACTATCTGGCGCCGACGTGAACCAACTGGTGTTCGAGACGACGGCATTCCTGGAGGCGGCCAATGCGCATTCGCTCCTCACCGGCTCGGCTGAGCCCTACACCGCGGCGAAACGCGCGCTGGCCCGGATCTACGGGCAACCCACAGCACCCTCGTCATCGTTGCCCACCCCGATCTGAAAACCTCGCGAATCACCGCCCAGCTTTCCGCCGCCGTCAAGGACTTGGAACACGTCACGGTCCATGAACTCTCCGCCGCCTACCCGGACCGGCGTGTCGACGCAATCCGGGAGCAGGAGCTATTGCGTCAGCATGACACCATCGTGTTGCAGTTCCCCTGGCATTGGTACTCCGTCCCCGGCGTGCTGAAGGAATGGATGGACCAGGTCCTCACATATGGTTTCGCTTACGGTGCCGGCGGCGATGCTTTGCAGGGCAAGCGGCTGCAGCTGGTCATCTCCACCGGCGCCCCTGAGTCGTCGTACACGCCCTCGGGGCACAACCGCTTCACCATGGCCGAGCTGCTGCGCCCGCTGGAAGTCACCGCACACCTCTGCGGCCTCGACCTGGCGGAGCCTCTGATCCTGCACTCGGCGTACCGGGTTACGCCAGATGAACTAGCGGCCCACGCAGTGCGCTACCGCGAACTGATCTCCGACGTGCCCGCCTACGCCGGACACTGATCTGCTCGTAGGTCAGACGAAAATGCCGCCCAGGACTAGTGGAATGATGTGAGCACCAACGCCTGACCGCCCCGGACATCAGTCGTTCCTGCGCCTGGCGGAGGCAGATCGGCCGGTTCCGGGCGGGGGAGTATTGGGCACGGGTCGAGGCAGTGGGCCGGAAACCGGTCGACTACCAACTGGCCGCCGGCGGTGTGTGGGCGCTGCCAGCACGTCGCGCGCACTTGCTCGACGGGGGGGCGCTGGAGGAACTTCGCAACTCGTGACCACACGGCGCTCTGGCCACATGACAGGGGGCGTGCTGGTGAGGGAAAAATCCCGGTTCGAAGCGCCGTTTCTCCGGGCGGGTCTTAGTACCGGAGATCCTTCTGGTCAAAGAACTTTCTGCGGTATTCAGTGGGTGTGATGCCGATCGTCCGCATGAAGTGATGCCGTAGCAGCGGAGCTGCGCCGAAACCAGACTCAGAGGCGACATCTTCCACCGACATACGAGTCTCCTCGAGCAGTTCCTGGGCGCGTGCAACTCGCTGACGGATAAGCCACAAATGTGGTGCGCAGCCGATCTCCGCCGCGAAACGGCGCCCGAAGGTCCTTTCAGGCATGCCAGCGATGCGCGCCATCTCAGAGACTGTCATGCTGTGCTTGATATTCCCGGTGATCCAGTCAAGCGTGGGCTGGAGGCTTCGTTCGGA
>NZ_JBEPOZ010000011.1:0-143295 GCF_040547005.1 Arthrobacter sp. UYCu712 | reverse complement strand
AACAAAAACAGACACAACCAACACCCCCGGGAAAACGGGACGTGCAGGCCGCACAAAATTTGAAACCAGCTGTAAAAACCAGACCACACCACGGGATGGCATAATCCAGTCAATTCAACCAATCCATATAAATAAATTGGTATCAACAAACTTGGCACACTATTGAGTTCTCAAACAACAGACACATTCGAATACTTGTCGAAACAATTCATTGGAATTCCAATCAATTGTTTATTTCGCTTTTCTTCGCTGCGATGTTTACAGCTTATTTCATTCATATTCACTTTGCAAATCCGGGATATTCTCTCGAAATTCGCTTTGTGGACCGAATCCGCCCAGCAAAATTCGAAGCAATTTTTCATATCTGCGCCGAGCGTAGATGAAATTGCTTCTCTATTTTAGTGGGGGTTGGTCACCACTCAACGGTGGCGACTCAGAAGACATTACACGCTCCTCCCCGGCCGCGCAAATCAGGAGGCGAGGAGCGTGCAGGTGACTCTTCGAGATGCGGAAGGCCGCTTGCTAAGCCGGGGAGACTTCCACCGTTGCCAGGTTCTTCTTCCCCCGGCGCAACAGCAGGTACCGGCCATGGAGCAGCTGGCTGGAGTCAATAACGGCTTCGGGATCAGACACCTTGGTGTTGTTTACGTACGCCCCGCCCTCGCCGACCGTCCGGCGCGCGGCAGATTTGCTCTCCGAAAGCCCCGAGGCCACCAGCAGTTCGATGATCCCAAGGGAGGCAGCATCTACGGTTGCGGACGGCAATTCGGAAGTGGCCGCCTTGAGCGTTGCTTCGTCCAGGACCGTGAGGTCCCCGTTGCCGAAGAGCGCGGCGGACGCGGCGATGACTTTCTCAGTGGCGTCCACCCCGTGAACCAGGGAGGTTACTTCGTACGCCAGCTTTCGCTGTCCTTCGCGGGCGAAGGGGCGTTCTGCAACGGAAGCCTCCAGCGCTTCGATTTCGGCGCGGCTCAGGAAGGTGAAGATCCTGAGGCGGGCCACGACGTCGTTATCCGCCGTGTTGAGCCAGAACTGGTAGAAGGCGTAGGGGCTGCACATCTCCGGATCGAGCCAGATGGCATTGCCTTCACTCTTGCCGAACTTGGTGCCGTCGGCATTCGTGATGAGCGGTGTCCCCAATGCGTGGACGTGCTTGCCCTCGACCTTGCGGATGAGGTCGGTGCCGCTGGTCAGGTTGCCCCACTGGTCCGAGCCGCCGGTCTGGAGGACGCAGCCGTAGTCGCGGAAGAGCTGGAGGTAGTCCATGCCCTGCAGGATCTGGTAGCTGAACTCTGTGTAGCTGATTCCCTCATCGGAATTCAGCCGGTTGGCGACAATGTCTTTTTTGATCATGGTGCCGACGCGGAAGTGCTTGCCGATTCCGCGCAGGAAGTCGATGGCGCTCAGCGGCGCGGTCCAGTCCAGGTTGTTGACCATCCGGGCGGCGTTGGCTCCCTCGAAGCTGAGGAAGCGCTGGACCTGTGCCTGAAGTTTGCCTACCCATTCGGCGACGGTCTCGGGTGTGTTCAGGACGCGCTCGGCTGTCTGCCGGGGGTCGCCGATCAGGCCGGTGGATCCGCCGACCAGGCCGAGGGGCTTGTGGCCGGCGAGCTGGATGCGGCGCATGAGCAGGAGCTGGACCAGGTTCCCGAGGTGCAGGCTGGGCGCTGTCGGGTCGAAGCCGCAGTAGTACGTAATGGGGTCGCCGGCGAGGAGCTTTTCCAGCTCCGCCTCGTCCGTGGACACGTGGACAAGGCCGCGCCATTTCAGCTCCTGCCAGATATTGGCGAAGCTGGGGTCGTTCTGCTGGGGACGGAGTTCATTTTGCTGGGACACGCAATCTAAGTTAGCAGGATCAGGACCGGCCCAGCGCTTGTGACCGCCAGGGGCCCGGCAACCCGGCACCCCCGCAGGGCCGCCAGCCATCCGGGCCGGCGGCGCTGGGGCTCAGTCTTCGATGCCGGCGGGAACCGGGGCGGCGGCGATGAGCCGCAGCCGCTGGGTCGGGCGGGTCATGGCGACGTACAGGTCACCCACACGGCCGTGCTCATGGTTGAGCATGGCGCTCGGCTCCAGCACCACAACGCCGTCGAACTCCAGGCCCTTGGCTTCGCGCGGGCTGATCACCACAATGTCCTGCACGTAGCTGCCGGCATCGGTGCCCACGCGTCGGCCATAGACGGCACGCAGCGCGGCGGTGGCTTCCGGGAGGAGGTCGCCGTCGGCAATCACTGCCAGCAGGCCGCCCTCAAGGGCGTCCAGCTCCCGCGGCAGCACTTCCACGAGCTTGCTGACGATCTGGCCGGGCTCGACCTTGTCGATAATCGGCGACCAGCGACCCTCACGGACTGCCTTGGGCGCGGAGACGACCAGTCCGGCCGCGTTGGCCATCCGCGCGGCCGCCTCGGCAATCTGTGACGGTGTCCGGTAGTTGACGGTGAGTTCCTCGAGCTGCCAGCGGTCCCCGAACATCGGGCCGAGGGCGCTCTGCCAGGAATTGGCTCCGGCAACGGAACTCGTCTGGGCAATGTCGCCCACAATCGTGAAGGACTTCAGCGGGCAGCGGCGCACCAGGAGGCGCCATTGCATCGGCGAGAGCTCCTGGGCCTCGTCCACCACAATGTGCCCGAAAGCCCAGCTGCGGTCGGTGGTGGCGCGCTCCGCCGCGGTCTGCCGGGACTCGCGTTCCTGGTTCTGGTCCACGAGGTCCTCGGCGGAAATGAGGACATCGACGCCCGCGGTTTCCATGTTGACCAGGGTCTGCTTGGCATTGGCGAGGTCGCGGGCACGGTCGTGCTCCTGCTGCGCCAGTCCCCGCCCGGCCGCCGCATCAAGCTCGCCGAGCAGTTCGGCGGCCTCATCCAGCAGCGGCACATCGGCTTCGGTCCACGGGGAACCGGCGGGCCGGAGCAGCAGGGCGCGCTCGGCCGGGCTGAGGTGCGGCGTGCAGGCCTCCAGGATGGCCGGCTTGCTCAGCAGCTCCCCCACAAGTTTCTCCGGCGTCATCGGCATCCAGCACAGGTTCAGGGCAATGCGCACGTCCCTGGCCGAGCGGACGTCCTCGGCAAGGTAGGAGCGGTCGGCGTTGTTGCCGATGCTGCCGGCCTCCACCATTTCGGTCATCTGCTCGGTCAGTTCGCGCAGCAGCATCTTGACAAACGAGACGCGGGCCTCGTTGTGCGGCTTGCCGGTGCCGCGCGCCTTGTCACGTGCCCGACGGACCTGGCGCGGGGTCAGGAGCAGCTTGCGCCCGTCGACTTCGAGGACGCGGTTCCCGGCGGGGATGCGCTGCCGGTTGGCGACGGCGTTTGCGACCACGTGGGCCATGTCCAGCCGGCCCTTGATCGCGGCAACCTCGGAGTCCGGCTCGGCAACGGCGTGGATCCCGGGCATCAGCCGGCCGACACTTGCCATCACGACGCCGGTCTCGCCCAGGGAGGGCAGCACCCGTTCGATGTACTTCATGAACGACGACGACGGTCCCACCAGCAGCACACCCGCCGTCTTGAGACGATCGCGGTGCGTATAGAGCAAATAGGCGGCGCGGTGCAGCGCAACGGCGGTCTTGCCGGTGCCGGGTCCACCCTGGACCACGAGGGCGCCGGAGATCGACGAGCGGATGATCCGGTCCTGCTCGGACTGGATGGTACCGACGATGTCCGACATCCGGCCGGTCCGTTTGGAATTGAGGGCAGCCAGGAGGGCGCCCTCACCCTGGAGGGAATCGTCATCGGCGAGCATGTCGGCGTCGAGTACGTCATCCTCGATCGCCTTGACCTCACGGCCCTGCAGGATCAGGTGGCGGCGGCGCCGGACACCCTGCCGGTCGAAAGCGGTCGCCTGGTAGAAGTGCCCGGCCTCCGGGGCACGCCAGTCAACCATGAGCCGCTGCAGGTCCTCTGTGGTCAGGCCGATGCGGCCGATGTACTGCGATTCCCCTGAGTCGAGGTCCAGCCGGCCGAACACCAGGCGGTCGTCGACGGCGTCGAGCTGGGCAAGTCGGTCCTCGTACAGCGCCGCAAAAGCGTCACGCTCGGAGACGTTCTGCATTGTTCCTACGGCGCCGGCGCGGCGGACCTGGGCCAGCTGGGCGCGCTTTTCTGCCCGCAACTCATCGAGCCGGGCGTAAAGTCCGGCTACATAGTCGCGTTCATGGGCCAAATCAGCGTCGTGCATCGAACGTTCCCCTATCGAAAAAGACAGACCCACCATTCTACAACCATTTCGGTCAACGTGCCGGAACCGTGTCTGGTCCAAGCTTTTTCACGGCAGTTTACCGACGCGAATTGATTCGTCCAGCCTCACCTGGCCCGCTTTTCCGCTCCGGCTACACGCGGAGCAAGGAACGGATCTGGTGTCCTTCCAAGGCCGAGCGGCCGCCCAGTTCCTCTAGTTCCAGGACCACGCCCACCCCGGCCACGTGGATGCCGCAGCGTTCGAACAGCCGTGCGGCTGCCCCCAGGGTGCCGCCGGTGGCGAGCACGTCATCGAGGATCAGCACCCGGCTTCCGGGCGCAAGATCCGTGGTGTGCAGCTCCAGGGTGGCGGTGCCGTACTCCAGGGCGTAGTCCTCGGAGACTACTTCGCGCGGGAGTTTGCCGGCCTTGCGGACGGTGATGACGCCGGTTCCCGTGGCGTAGGCGGCGGCCGCTGCGAGCAGGAAGCCGCGGGCTTCCACCCCGGCAACGGCGTCGAACTGGCCTTGGAAAGGTCCAACCAGGGCATCGACGACGGCCCCGAATGCGGCGCCGTCGGCGAAGACCGGTGTCAGGTCTTTGAAGCTGATTCCCGGTTGGGGGTAGTCGGGAATGGTGGCGCAGAGGCTGCTGATCAGCTCGTCCACCGGGGTTGCGGTCCGGGTCTGGCGAAGGTCCTGCTCGCTTTGATTCACCCATCAACCTTACTGGCTGGTATCAAACCGACCGCCAGCTCATCTGCTAGCTACCGACCGCCAGGTCACCGGCTAGCTACCGGCCTCGGGCGGTCCGGTGTGGCCGGCCGGCACGTCCGGGGACCGCAGGAGTTCATGCGCAAGTCCGTACCTGACGACTTCGAGCGCCTTCCTGAGCGCGCGCTCCGCGTCGAAGCGGCCGGCCGCGACGGCACTCAGCCGGGCGTAGTCGCGGGCCCACCCGGAACGGTGGAACCTGTCGGCGTCACCGTGCAGCAGCCGTCCATAGAGAACGTCGTCGAACAACTCCCGTTCTTCGGCAGCTCCCGGCAGCACGGGCCGGTCACCGACCATCTCCGCAGTGAAAAGCCTGGCCACTTCCTCGGTGCCTTCCGCCACGTTTCGGTCCCCGCTGTAGTTGCAGAGACGCAGGGCCCTGACTACGAGCTTGAGCGAGACATGTTCATCACGGACGATGAATTTACGCAGCAGCGCCGCACGGAAGAGCTCCACCCAGTGCCTGCGCTCCGCCTCGACGGAATCGGGGGCTGCATCCCCGCCACCGGGTTTGAACAGTTCAACCATCCGGAAGTATTCGGTGGCCAGCGGTTCAAATATCCGAAGTCTCTCGAGCTCGCCGGCCGGCTTTCCACGTTTTCCCTCGCCCATATGGCCCCATCTCCCCGCACCGCCGGCGCTCAGGACCCGGGTTGTCCGCTGAGCTGCCGGTTCCGCACCTTCGCGGCCTTGTAGCGGGAGACTGTTGGATCGCCGGTCAGCCAGAAGCGCCACGGGTAATCGTGGGTGCCGCCGGCCCCGGACACGCCGACCCGCGGCCCGGAGCTGATGTCCGTGGCGGCGGTGTGCGGCAACTCGAGGTGGAACGGGGCGCCGAGCGCGTCGCGGCCGCTGTCCGCCGTCGTCAGTCCGAGAGCGGTGGCGAGCCGGGCGGGTCCGCTCGCCAGGTCCTTGGGCGACTTCGACGCCGGACGCCGGGCCTGGGCCAGCTCCTCCCCCGCAATGATTTCGCCGGCCCGCAGCAGCACGGCCGACGCCACGCCGTCCGGACCGCAGACGATGTTGGCGCAATGATGCATGCCGTAGGTGAAGTACACGTAGAGGTGCCCGGCGGGGCCGAACATCGGCGCCGTGCGGGCAGTGGCGCCCCGGAAGGTGTGGGAACCGGGATCGGGGTGCAGGGAATCGTGCGGACCCAGATAGGCTTCCACTTCCGTGATCCGGACCGAGACCGGGCCGTCGCGGCCCTCATGCGTCAGGACTGCACCCAGCAGCAGCGGTGCGACGTGCCGGGCGTCGGCAGACAACAGCTCCCGCAGGCCCGGGGCCGGAGTTCCGCCGGGCCGGGCACCGGGCAGGGCCTCGGGCTCAACACTGGGCTCAACACTGGCAGGCGGCAGGTGGGACTTCATGGTCCGACTTTAACAAATGCCGCGCCAGGCCTTCCACGCCCATGTCCGATTTCCGCTAGCAGCTACCTCTCGAAGCTGGCAGGATGAACCCATGGACTTCTGGCAGCGCTACCGGGCAATCGACGCCCGGGACACCCGTTTCGACGGGCAGTTCTACACTGCCGTGCGGACCACCGGCATCTACTGCCGGCCTTCGTGCCCCGCCCGGACCCCCAAAGCGGGGAACGTCACCTTCTATGAGACGTCAGCCGCGGCCCACGACGCGGGCTACCGGGCCTGCAAGCGCTGCCTCCCCGAGGCCGTCCCCGGCACCCCCGCGTGGAATCTCCGCTCTGACATCGCGGGCCGCGCCATGCGGCTCATCAACGACGGCGTGATCAACCGCGACGGCGTCGAAGGGCTCGCGTCCCGGCTGGGCTATTCCTCCCGGCAGCTCAACCGGATCCTGAGCCATGAACTCGGCGCCGGTCCGCTGTCTCTGGCCCGGGCCAGCCGCGCCCAGACCGCCCGCACCCTGCTCGTCTCCACGTCCATGAAGGTCGCCGACATCGCGTTCGCCGCCGGTTTCAGCAGCGTGCGCCAGTTCAACGAGACCGTCGGCGAGGTTTTCGCCATGACGCCGTCCGCGCTGCGGGCCACCGCCCGGCACCACCACGCGCCGGCCATGACCGCGGCCTCCTCCACTGCCCTGACCTTGAATCTTCCCTACCGGGAACCGTTCGACCCGGGCGTCTTTGACTTCCTGGCCGTCCGCGCCATCCCCGGCATCGAGGAGGGGACGCCACGTTCCTACGCGCGGACCCTGCGCCTGGCGACCGGGGACGCCAGGTTCCGGGTGGACTACGACCCCGCCGCCCCCGGCCGGCCGCTCGTGCTGACCATCGGGGCCGTCGACCTGCGGGACCTGCCCTCCCTGCTCAGCCGGGTTCGCCGGCTGCTGGATCTCGACGCCGACCCGGTCGCGATCGACGGCGCCCTGGCAGCGGATCCGCGGCTCGCGGCCCGCGTCGCCGGTGCACCCGGTATGCGGATGCCGGGAGCTGTGGACCCGCAGGAGCTGCTGGTCCGGGCCATGATCGGGCAGCAGATCACCGTGGCCGCTGCCCGGACGGCCCTGGTCCAGCTGTCCCGGGCCGGGAGCGAGAGCCTGGTTCCCGCCGACGGCCTGCACCGGCTCTTCCCGACGGCGGCGCAGATTGCGGAGTCCGGATTCGAACTGCTCCGCGGCCCGCAGCGCCGGATCGACTCCGTCCGCGGGGCCGCAGCGGCGATGGCGTCCGGAGACCTGGATTTCGGCTACGGCGACGACTTGCCCGGGCTGGAAGCCAAGCTGCTCCCGCTGGCCGGCGTCGGGCCCTGGACGGTGGGCTATGTCGCGATGCGGGTGATCGGGGCGCCGGACGTTTTCCTTGCCAACGATGCGGCCGTGCGGAACGGCATCCGGTCCCTGGGGGATCCCCCGGACGGCACGGCGCTGCACCTCGATTTCCGTGAGCTCAGCCCTTGGCGGTCCTACGCCACCATGCATCTCTGGCGGGCGGCAGCGGAGGCCCAGGCCGCCGCCCGCGCGAAGACCCCCATCCCGAAGAAAGTGATGCCATGAAAGCCCAGTTGTTGACCATGTCCACCCCCGACGGTCCCTTCACCATCATCGCCAGCGACGGCGCGGTGCTGGCGTCGGGCTGGACCGCCGTTCCGGGCGAACTGACCGGCCAGATCCACCCGGAGCTGCTCCCCGCAGACTACGAGACGGTCACGGACCTCGGCACCATCTCAGCCGCCGTCGAGGAGTTCTACACGGGTAATCCTGCCCCGGCCATGGACGTGCCCGTTGTGCAGAAATCCGGCCCGTTCCGCAACCACGCCTGGGACATGCTCCGGACCGTGGCTCCGGGGCACCCGGTGACCTACACCGAATACGCGGAACTGTCCGGGAACGTGAAGGCCGTCCGGGCCGCGGCCAGTGCCTGCGCATTCAACGCGGCGGCACTGTTCGTGCCCTGCCACCGTGTCATCCGGACCGACGGCAGCCTGGGCGGGTTCCGCTGGGGCCTGGCCATCAAGGAGAGCCTGCTGGACCGGGAACGCCAGGCAGCACTGGCCCCGCTCAAGTAGGCCGCCTGGCGCTCAGGGTGCCACGCGGTCCCGGTTGGCCGGAACCGTCCTAGCGGTTGACGGGCGCCCCGGCCGGCCACGGCAGCAGCTCCGGCAGGTCGACACCGTCGGCCGCGGCGGTAGCGCGCAGGCTCCCGAGCGTGGGCGTGCGGCCGGCGAGCCACGCGGCGATGTCGGTGAGCATCCCGTTGACCACCGTCGACCTGCCGCCGGGGGTTCCGACGGCCACCGAGGGCAGGCCGAGCGGCTGCAGCACGAACCTTTCGCCGTCGGGCACCCGTGCGGCGAGGAAGTCGAAGAGCTGCTCGCAGAACGGCCTGCTCCAGGTTTCGGGGCCGCGGCCCGTCCCGAGGTCGGTGGCGTGGATGACGAGTTCGCGCCAGAGCGCCAGCCCGCCGTCGAACACGACTCCCCCGCGGTAGGTGATGGGCCGGGTCCAGCCCGCGGCATCGAGCGCGCCGAAGGCGCGAAGGGCCCGGTCCAGGGCCGCGTCCACGTCGGCCCGGTGCTCTGGCAGGGTGTGTCCGGCGGACAGTTCGATGGCCCTGGTGCGGCCCTCGAAGCCGCCGTCGTACAGCTCGATGCTTTCACCGCGGGCGGCGTATTCGAGCTGACGGGCCATCGCATTGGCAATGCCGGCGACATGCGCCAGGACGTGGCCCCGGGTCCAGCCGGGCAGTTCCGAGGGCGCCTTGACGTCCTGTTCGGTCAGCTTCGCGGTGATTCCGGCTACGACGTCGGCGGCGCGGCGGAGTTCTTCCAGCAGTTTCTCTGGGGTAATTGCGGTCATGGCGCCATCCTAGCCGAGCCTCCGGGCTAACCGGGATTAACTCAGCTGGTCCGGGCCGTACTGGTGGCGGATGTGCCGGCGGTCGTGCCGGGCCTGCCAGAATTCGATTTCGCGGGGCCGGACGGCGTAGAGCTGCCAGTCCGGGTTCTCGGTGCCGTCGGCGCCGGGCCGGGCGTGCCAGTCGGCGGCGGAGGCCTCGGCGGAGAGCTCGACGACGTTCCCGGCCACCCGCACCTGGCGGCCTTGCTGCTGCCAGAAGAAGTTCAGCGCCGCGTGCGGGTTGGCCGTGAGCTCGTGGCCCTTGCGGGATGCGCGGGAGGTTGCAAAGTGCCAGCCGTCGGCGTCGATGTTCTTCAGGATCAGCATCCGGGCGGACGGCCGGCCCTGCGCGTCGGCAGTGGCGAGGCTGCAGGCGTTGGGCTGCGGCACCCCGGCCGTCAGGGCCTCGGCGAGCCACAGCCGGAACAGCTCCGCCGGGTCCGCGGGGGCCGCGGCCGGGTCGAAGTCCGGGAGCCCTTCGGGGAAATCGGGCAGGGCACGCAGCACGTGGCGGAAGGATTCGCTCATGCACCCACCTTAACCACCGCGAGATGACACTTGACGGCGGTGTTTTCGAAAAACATTGCCGCGAGTGTCATCTCGCGCGGACCGGGCAGCTAGCCCGCGTACTCCCGCACGCCGGCGAGCTCACCCTCAAGCGCCAGCAGCTGGCGTTCGACGGCGGCCGGTGCGGTGCCGCCCTGGGAGTTGCGGCTGTTGAGCGAACCCTCAGTGGACAGCACGGTGCGGACTTCCGGCGTCAGGTGCTCCGAGATGGCGGCGTATTCCTCGTCCGTCAGATCCCAGAGTTCCACGCCGCGGCTCTCGGCTTGCTTCACCGCGGCACCGGAGAGCTCGTGCGCCTCGCGGAACGGCACGCCCTGGCGGACCAGCCATTCGGCGATGTCCGTCGCCAGTGCGAAGCCAAGAGGAGCCAGCGATTCCATCCGTTCGGTGTTGAACGTCAGCGTCGCGATCATGCCGGACACTGCCGGGAGCAGGACCTCCAGCGTGTCCGCGGCGTCGAAGACCGGCTCCTTGTCCTCCTGCAGGTCGCGGTTGTACGCGAGCGGCAGGCCCTTCAGCGTGGCCAGCAGCCCGGTCAGGTTGCCGATCAGCCGGCCGGCCTTGCCGCGCGCCAGCTCCGCCACGTCCGGGTTCTTCTTCTGCGGCATGATCGAGGATCCGGTGGAGTAGGAATCGTGCAGGGTGACGAAGGAGAACTCCTTCGTGGCCCACAGGATCACTTCCTCCGAGACCCGGGACAGGTCCACGCCGATCATGGCCGTGATCCAGGCGAACTCGGCGAAGACGTCGCGGGAGGCGGTGCCGTCGATCGAGTTGTGCGTCGCCGAGAAGAAGCCAAGGTCCGCGGCGACGGCTTCCGGATCCAGGCCCAGCGAGGAGCCCGCGAGGGCGCCGGAGCCATAGGGCGAGACGCCGGCGCGCTTGTCCCAGTCCGCCAGCCGCTGCACGTCGCGCAGCAGCGCCCAGGCGTGGGCCAGCAGATGGTGGCTGAGCAGCACCGGCTGGGCGTGCTGCAGGTGGGTGCGGCCGGGCATGGCCACCCCCTGGTGCGCCTTGGCCTGGTCCACCAGCGCACCGATCGTGGCGAGCACGCCCCGGGCGATGATCCGGGCGTGGTCGCGCAGGAACATCCGCCCCAGCGTGGCCACCTGGTCGTTGCGGGACCGGCCGGCGCGGAGCTTGCCGCCCAGCTGTGTGCCGGCCCGTTCGATCAGGCCGCGTTCCAGCGACCCGTGGACGTCCTCATCGGACTCCGCCGGCAGGTAGGCGCCGGAGGCGACGTCGTCGTCCAGCCGGCCCAGGGCGTCAAGCATGCCCGCGAGCTCGGCGTCGTCCAGCAGCCCGGCCTTGTGCAGCACGCGGGCGTGCGCCTTGGACCCGGCGATGTCGTAACGGGCCAGCCGCCAGTCGAAGTGCGTGGACTTGCTCAGCGCGGCAAGGGCGTCCGCGGGGCCGCCGGCGAACCGGCCGCCCCACAGTGCGCCCGTGTTTGTAGCTTCGGACTTGGTGGTTTCCGACTCAGCCACGGGGGCTACTGCCCTGCTACCCGGAGGTCACGGCTGGAGGCAACCTTGGCGGACATGCCCCACAGCTCGATGAAACCGCGCGCCATCGACTGGTCGAACGTGTCGCCGGTGTCGTACGTGGCGAGGTCGAAGTCGTAGAGCGAGGTCCCGGAACGGCGTCCGTTGACGATCGCCTGGCCGCCGTGCAGCACCATGCGAATATCGCCGGTGACGTACTTCTGGGTGTCCTCGATGAAGGCGTCGAGGGAGCGCTTGAGTGGGGAGAACCACTGGCCGTCGTAGACCAGCTCGGACCAGCGCTGGCCGACGGTCGCCTTGAAGCGGGCCTGCTCGCGTTCGATGGTGATGTCCTCGAGGTGCTTGTGCGCTGTGATGAGCGCCATGGCGCCCGGTGCCTCGTAGATCTCGCGGGACTTGATGCCCACGAGGCGGTCCTCGACGACGTCGATGCGGCCGACGCCCTGGGCGCCGGCGCGGCGGTTGAGTTCCTTGATGGCCTGCAGCGGGGTGACCCTGACGCCGTCGATCGCGACCGGCACGCCGGCTTCGAAGGAGATGGTGACCTCATCCGGGGCCGGCGGGAATTCCGGGGTGGCGGTGTAGTCGTAGATGTCCTTGGTGGGGGCGTTCCAGATGTCCTCGAGGTAGCCGGTTTCGACGGCGCGGCCCCAGACGTTCTGGTCGATCGAGTACGGGTTCTTTTTGGTGGTCTCGATCGGCAGTCCCTTTTCCTCGGCGAAGGCGATGGCCTTGTCGCGGGTCAGGGCGAGGTCGCGGACCGGTGCGATGCACTTCAGGTCCGGGCCGAGGGTCTGGATGCCGACTTCGAAGCGGACCTGGTCGTTGCCCTTGCCGGTGCAGCCGTGGGCGACGGTGGTGGCGCCGAATTCGCGGGCGGCCTTGACCAGGTGCTTGACGATCACCGGGCGGGAGATGGCCGAAACCAGCGGGTAGTGGCCCTGGTAGAGGGCGTTGGCCTTCAGCGTCGGCATGCAGTATTCGTTGGCGAACTCGTCGCTCGCGTCGGCCACGTAGGCTTCGACGGCGCCGCAGCCCAGGGCGCGCTGGCGGATCGTCTCCAGCGACTCGCCGCCCTGCCCGACGTCGACCGCCACGGCGATGACCTCGGCGCCGGTGGCTTCACCGATCCAGCCGATTGCTACGGAAGTATCCAGGCCACCGGAGTAGGCCAGAACAATACGCTCAGTCACGTCAAATGCTCCTTAGTTGTTTGGTGATGCTGTAAGTCTGGGAAAAATCTGTCTGCTGAAAGCCTGTCACAGGAGGGCGGCAGGGCCAATCGTGGAAAGCCGTGCGGCTACTGGCTGCCGGCTTCCTCGGCGAGCTGGAGGAAGCGCGCGGCAAGGGCTGCGCCGCCGATCGGATCGCGGGTGACCAGCAGCACGGTGTCGTCCCCGGCGATGGTGCCCAGGATCGAGGGCATCACCGAGTGGTCGATCGCGAGGGCCAGGAAGTTGGCCGCGCCCGGCGGGGTCCGGAGGACCACGATGTTCGCGGAGGCTTCGGCGGTGACGAGGAGTTCCCCGCACAGCCGGGCGAGCCGGGCATCGAGGATTTCCTGGGTGACGCCGCTCTTGGCCGCACGCTCCCCGCCCTCCCCCGGCACGGCGTAGACAAGCACGCCGTCCTTGCCCCGGACCCGGACGGCGCCGAGTTCCACGAGGTCACGGGACAGGGTCGCCTGGGTGACCTGGACGCCGTCGTCCGCCAGCAGTGCCGCCAGTTCGGCCTGCGAACGGACCGACTCGCCCGTCAGGATCGTGGTGATCCGCGCCTGCCGGGCCGTCTTGGTGGCGGGGCTGGCCCCCGGGGAAGCCGGCTGGACGGACACTAGTCGAGCCCGTCCACTACCGCGAGCCCGGAGCGGTGCATCAGCCAGGCCATCAGCGCCTTCTGGGCGTGCAGCCGGTTTTCGGCCTCGTCCCACACAACGGACTGCGGGCCGTCGATGACGCCGGCTGCGATCTCATATCCGCGGTACGCCGGGAGGCAGTGCAGCACGACGGCGTCCGGCGCCGCGAGCTGCATCGCCGCTTCGTCGACGGAGTAGTCGCGGAACAGCTTGAGCCGGGCTTCCTTCTCGTCCTCCTGGCCCATCGACACCCAGGTGTCGGTGGCCACGACGTCGGCACCGCGGAGGGCCTCGGCGGCGTCGACGGTGACGAGCACCGATCCGCCGGTTTCCGCGGCGCGTTCCTCGGCCGCGGCGATGATCTCCGCGGACGGCAGGTAGCCCTCGGGGCCGGCGATGCGCACGTGCATGCCCGCCGTGACCCCGGCCAGCAGGTACGAGTTGGCCATGTTGTTGGCGGAGTCGCCGAGGTAGCTCATGGTGAGGCCCTTAAGCGATCCCTTGTGTTCCTTGATGGTCAGCAGGTCCGCGAGCAGCTGGCAGGGGTGGTAGTCATCGCAGAGGGCGTTGATCACCGGAACCTTCGAGTTCTCCGCCATCGCGACGAGGCCGGCATGCGCCCCAGTGCGCCACACGATGGTGGACACCATCCGCTCGAGCACCTTGGCGGTGTCCTCGACCGATTCCTTGTGGCCGATTTGCGCCTCGCCCGGGTTGATGATGAGCGCGTTGCCGCCCATGTCCGCCACGCCGGTGGCGAAGGAGACCCGGGTCCGGGTGGAGGTCTTGTCGAAGATGACGGCGACGGTCTTGCGGCCGCTGGCGCCGGCGGCGAAGGGCTGCACACTGTACGGCGCGGCCTTCATCCGGACGGCGAGGTCCAGGACCTCGGCCTGCTCGGCCGGGCTGAGGTCCGTGTCCTTGAGGAAGTGGCGGGTCTGGCTTTTCGAAATCTCAGTCGCGGTCACCGGGCGTCCTTTGCGGTGGTGAGGAGGGCGGGCAGCGCGGCCAGGAAGCGGTCGGTCTGCTGAATGGTGAGGATCAGCGGCGGCGCGAGGCGGATGGTGCGTGGCCCGGGGCTGTTGACGATGAATCCTGCGTCGAGGCCGGCGGTCACGACGGCGGGGGCGACGTCGGCGTCGAGGTCGAAGCCGACCAGCAGCCCTTCGCCGCGGACCGCGGTGACGCCGTCGATCCCGGCCAGGCCGGAGCGCAGGTGCTCCCCCACTTCCCGGACGTGCGCCAGGACCTGCTGGTTTTCAAGCACGTGCAGGGTGGCCAGCGCCGCGGCGGTGGCGACGGGGTTGCCGCCGAAGGTGGTGCCGTGCTGGCCGGCGGACAGGAGCGCTGAGACGTCGGGCCCGTACGTGACGAGCGCGCCGATCGGGAAGCCGCCGCCCAGGCCCTTGGCGAGTGTCACGGCGTCGGGCACGATCCCGGCGTCCTCGCTCGCGAGCCATTTGCCGGTCCGGCCGATCCCGGTCTGGACCTCGTCGAGGATCAGCAGTGCCCCGGCGGCGCTGGTGGCTTGGCGGGCGGCCTGCAGGTAGCCGGCGGGCAGCGGCCGGACACCGGCCTCGCCCTGGATCGGCTCGAGGAATACCGCCGCGGTGGTCTCGTCTACCACGGCACGCAGCGCGTCGATGTCGCCGAAGGGGATGTGCACGACGCCGGCCGGCAGCGGCGCGAACGGCGCCCGGTAGGCCTCCTTCGCGGTGAGTGCGAGGGCGCCCATGGTGCGGCCGTGGAACGCCCCTTCGAGGGCGATGATTTTGGTGCGCACTTTCTCCGTGCCGGTGCCCGTGTTCCGGCGCGCCAGCTTGAACGCGGCCTCGACGGCCTCGGTGCCGGAGTTGGCGAAGAACACCTTGGAACCGGCCGGGGCCTTGGTGATGTCCAGCAGCTTTTCCGCCAGGGCGATCTGGGTGGGGCTCGTGAAGAAGTTGGAGACGTGGCCCAGGGTGGCCAGCTGGCTGGAGATGACCGAGGTGACGAAGGGGTGCGCGTGGCCCAGGGCGTTGACGGCGATGCCGCCGAGCAGGTCCAGGTACTCCTTGCCGTCGGCGTCCCAGACGAGGCAGCCGGCGCCGCGGACCAGGACCCGCTGCGGGGTGCCGAAGACGCCCAGCAGCGAGGACGAATAGCGGGCCAGCCAGTCGGCGCCCGTACCGGGGCCGCGGGTCCCGACGATTTCGTTCAGTTCAGGGGATTTTTCCAGCTGGCTCATGCGTTCACGTCCTCGTCCGGGACGACCTGCGTGCCGATGCCCGCGGTCGTAAAGGTTTCCAGCAGCATCGAGTGCGGCAGCCGGCCGTCCACGATGTGCGCGCGTTCCACGCCGCCCTGGACGGCTTTGAGGCAGGCTTCCATCTTCGGGATCATGCCGGAGTCCAGACGCGGCAACAGCTCGCGCAGTTCCGACGCGGTGAGCGAGGAAATGAGCGAGGATCGGTCCGGCCAGTCGGCGAAGAGGCCCTCGACGTCGGTGAGGATCACGAGTTTGGAGGCGCCGAGCGCTTCGGCGAGGGCCGCGGCCGCCGTATCGGCGTTGACGTTCAGGACCTGTCCGGTGGTCTGCGCTTGTTTGGTGCCCGCGGCAACGCTTCCATCATCAACGATCTCCGGGGCCACCGTCGAGATCACCGGGATCCGGCCCGCCGCGATGATGTCCAGGATGCCCTCGGGGTTCACACCGATGACTTCGCCGACAAGGCCCAGGTCCACTTCCTCGCCGTCCACGACGGTGCCGGTGCGGACGGCGCGGAGCAGGCCGCCGTCCTCTCCGGACATGCCCACCGCGTAGGGTCCGTGCGAGTTGATCAGGCCCACGAGTTCCCGGCCGACCTGGCCGGTGAGGACCATGCGGACCACATCCATGGCCTCGGGAGTGGTCACCCGCAGTCCGCCCTTGAATTCGGATTCGATGCCGAGCCGGCTGAGCATGGCGTTGATCTGCGGGCCGCCGCCGTGGACCACCACGGGGTGGATGCCGACGTGGTGCAGGAAGACAACGTCCTCGGCGAACGCCCGGCGGAGTTCCTCGTTGACCATGGCGTTGCCGCCGTACTTGATCACCATGGTGGTGCCGGCGAAGCGCTGGATCCAGGGCAGCGCCTCGATCAGCGTGCCGGCCTTGCTCTGCGCGTCGGACATGGATGTGGTCTCGTGGGTCTGGGTGTTCATGCTGTTCGTCCTTCTGCTCGTCCTACTGTTCGTCCTCCTGTTCCTCCTTCCGGGGGATCAGCTGGAGTAGGCGCTGTTTTCATGGACGTAGTCGTGCGTGAGGTCGTTGGTCAGGATGGTGGCTTCGGTGTTGCCGGCCTGCAGGTCGATCTCGACGAGGACCTCGCGCGGTTCCAGGTCCACGAGGCCGCGGTCATCGCCGATGCTGCCGTTGCGGCAGATCTGCACGCCGTTCATGGACACGTTGAGCTGGTCCGGTTCAAAGGCCGCGTCGGTGGTGCCGACTGCGGAGAGCACCCGGCCCCAGTTGGGATCCTTGCCGAAGATCGCGGTCTTGAAGAGGTTGGAGCGGGCGACGGCGCGGCTGACCACTTCGGCGTCCCGTTCGCTGGCGGCGTTGAAAGTACGGATTGCGATGTCGTGGCTGGCGCCTTCGGCGTCGCCGATCAGCTTGCGGGCCAGCTCGGCGCAGACCTGGGTGAGGCCCGCGGCGAATTCGCCGGCTGACGGCACGGCTCCGGAGGCGCCGGAGGCCAGCAGTACCACGGTGTCGTTCGTGGACATGCAGCCGTCCGAGTCCGCCCGGTCAAAGGTGACCCGGGTGGCTTCGCGGAGCGCGGCGTCGAGGAGGTCCGGCGGGACGTCGGCGTCGGTGGTGAGGACCACCAGCATGGTGGCGAGCCCCGGGGCGAGCATGCCGGCGCCCTTGGCCATGCCGCCGATGCTGAATGTGGTTCCGTCGGCGTCTGTACCGGTGAAGACGGCCTGCTTCGACACGGAGTCCGTCGTCATGATCGCGGTGGCCGCGTTGGATCCGCCGTCGGTGCTCAGTGCGCCCGTGGCGGTGCCGATGCCGGCGAGGATCTTCTCCATCGGCAGCTGTTCGCCGATCAGGCCGGTGGAGCAGACGAAGACGTCGTTGGCGGAGACGCCGAGTGCTTCGGCGGTTTTCTCGGCCGTGGTGTGGGTGTTCTGGAAGCCCTGCGGGCCGGTGCAGGCGTTCGCGCCGCCGGAGTTGAGGATGACGGCGTCCACGCGGCCGTCCTTGACCACCTCGCGGGACCAGTGCACCGGGGCCGCCGCCACGCGGTTTGACGTGAACACGGCCGCGGCGGCTTTGCCGGGCCCGTCGTTGACGACGAGGGCCAGGTCGGGGTTGCCGGAGGCCTTGAGGCCGGCGGTGACCCCGGCGGCACGGAACCCCTGGGGGGCGGTGATGCTCACGGTGCGACTCCCTGCAGATCGAGGCCGGCATTCTCAGCCAGGCCGAGGGCAATGTTCATGGACTGCACGGCGCCGCCGGCGGTCCCCTTGGTGAGGTTGTCGATCGCGCAGGTGACGATCACGCGGCCGGTGTGCCCGTCGAATGCCAGCTGCATGACCGCGTGGTTGGATCCCTGGACCGACTTGGTGGCGGGCCACTGGCCTTCGGGCAGCAGGTGGACAAACGGTTCGTCGTCGTAGGCCTCGCTCCAGGCGCTGCGGAGGTCCGCGGCGGTCACGCCGGGCCGGACCCTGGCGGTGGCCGTGGTGAGGATGCCGCGGCTCATGGGGGCCAGGGTGGGCGTGAACGAGACCGTGACCGGAGACCCCAGTGCGTTGGACAGCCCCTGCTCGATCTCCGGGGTGTGCCGGTGCCCGCCGCCCACGCCGTAGGGGCTCATGGAGCCCATCACCTCGGCGCCGATCAGGTTGACCTTCGCGGCCTTGCCGGCGCCTGACGTGCCGGAGGCCGAGACGATGACAACGTCGTCGCCGTGCAGGAGCTGGCTGTTGAAGCCCGGGGTGAGGGCCAGCAGGGCCGACGTCGGATAGCAGCCGGGGACGGCGATCCGGGTGGCGCCGCGGAGTGCCTCACGCTGTCCGGGCAGCTCCGGAAGGCCGTAGGGCCAGGTTCCGGCGTGCGCGGAGCCGTAGAACTTCTCCCACGCGGCCGGGTCCTCGAGGCGGTGGTCGGCGCCGGCGTCGATCACCAGGGTCCCGGCGGGGAGCTGCGCGGCGATCTCCGCGGAGGCACCGTGCGGCAGGGCCAGGAACACGACGTCGTGGCCGGACAGGTTTTCCACCGTCGTGTCCTCGAGGATGCGGCTGGCCAGACCGTGGAGATGCGGCTGCAGTTCCCCTAGTCTGGAACCGGCGTTGCTGTGCGCCGTAATGGCGCCGATCGTAACGTCGGGATGACCGGCGAGGAGCCGCAGCACCTCGCCGCCGGCGTAGCCGCTAGCGCCGGAGACGGCAACAGAAATAGTCATAACCACGACTATACAGCAAGAATATGCATAGGTGCCGATATTTATGCATGGGTTCCCGTGTGCCCGCGGGCGTGCCCGCTCGATGTGCCCGCATTCCGCGGGGCCGGTGTTCTGCCGGGAGCCGATCCCGGACGGATCGGGAGGCCCCCGCTTTCCCGGAGCGTATGCTTGGTCAAGGGTGATCCAGACCGGGCGGCTGCAAATGTCAGCTGCAACGTTGCCCTTAACAGCAACGAGACAGGCCCCCTATGACTACTACGCTCACCACCCCCGAGCGCCCTAAATCGCGAGTCAGGCAGCCCAACGCCGTCGTTCTCAGCTATTCGGAGCTGCTCAAGACCGTGAAGGCCGCCGGTCTCCTGGAACGCCGTGTCGGTTTCTACATCACCGTGTTTTCCGTGCTGGCCCTCCTGATGGCCGCGACCTGGTTCGGCTTCGCCCTCATCGGTGACAGCTGGTTCCAGCTCCTCATCGCCGCGGCCCTGGGCATCCTGTGCACGCAGCTGAGCTTCCTCGCCCACGAGGCCGGACACCGGCAGATTTTCGCCTCCCGCCGCGCCAACGACTGGGCCGCGCGGCTGCTCGCCACCTCCGTGGCCGGCATCAGCTACTCCTGGTGGGAACAGAAGCACGGCGCGCACCACAACCACCCCAACGTCATCTCCAAGGACCCGGACATCGCAACCGGGGCGATCGCCTTCTTCCCGGAAGCCGCGGCCACCCGGCAGGGCCGGTTCTCCTACCTGACCCGGAAGCAGGGCTGGCTCTTCTTCCCGCTGCTGTTCCTGGTCGGCCTCGGGCTCCAGATCGATTCGATCAAGTTCATCTTCCGGCGCGCCAAGGTCACGCACCGCTGGGTTGAAATCCCCATCCTCGCGGCCCGGTTGAGCCTGCTCCCGGTGCTCGCCTTCACGTTCCTGCCGCTGGGCATGGCGTTCGCCTTCATCGGCATCCAGCTCGCCGTCTTCGGGTTCTACATGGGGGCGTCCTTCGCCCCGAACCACAAGGGCATGCCGGTCCTGCCCGCGGACAGCCGGGTGGACTTCTTCAGCCGCCAGGTCCTGACCTCCCGCAACATCTCCGGCGGCCGCTTCATGGACATCCTGCTCGGCGGCCTCAACCGCCAGGCCGAGCACCACCTCTTCCCGGACATGGCCCGCCCGCAGCTCGACAAGGCCGCCGTGATCGTCCGTGAATTCTGCGCCAGGCACCAGGTCCCCTACACGGAAACCACGCTGCTGCAGTCCTACGGCATCATCGTCCGCTACCTCAATGACGTAGGCCTGTCCGCCGGACGCCACTTCGAGTGCCCGATGGCAACGGTGACCCGCCGCTACTGACGCGGCCCTTCCGCTGCCGGCGTCCGCGCCGCTCCATCCTGCATGACCTCGAAGTGACGGCCGGTTACCGGCCGTCACTTCGTCGTCGGGGCGGGGCTATCTAGGATGGACCGAGGATCCGGGCCAGGAAATCCCAGGCCGGAGAAGGAGTCGCAATGATGCATGCAATCGTCGCCCGCCAGGCAGGTGGACCCGAGGTTCTGGAGCTGGCGGAGGTGGAACGCCCGGTACCCGGCCACGGACAGCTCCTGGTCAAGGTTTCCGCCGTCGGCGTGAATTTCATTGACACGTACAAGCGCAGTGGTGCGTACAAGGTGCCTTACCCCTTCACGCCCGGCTCCGAGGCAGCCGGCGTGGTGGAGGAACTGGGCGAGGGCGTCACCGGGTTCTCCGTCGGGGACCGGGTCGCCACCGCGGAGGGCGTCAGCTGCTACGCCGGCTACGCCCTGGTCGATGAGGACAAGGCCCTGCCGGTCCCCCGCGGCGTTGATGATTTCACCGCGGCGGCCCTCCCGCTGCAGGGCATCACCGCCCACTACCTGATCAACTCCTCCTTCCGGGCGGAGCCGGGCCACACGGTGCTGCTCCATGCCGGAGCCGGCGGCGTCGGGCTGCTGCTCATCCAGCTGCTCAAGGCCAGGGGCGCCCGTGTCATCACCACCGTGTCCACCGACGACAAGGAGCAGCTGGCCCGCGCCGCCGGAGCGGACCACGTGCTGCGCTACGACGGCTTCTCCGCCAAGGTGCGCGAGCTGACCGACGGAACCGGCGCGGATGTGGTGTACGACGGCGTCGGGAAGGACACCTTCGATGGCTCCCTCGCCGCCCTGCGCATCCGGGGAACACTGGTGCTCTTCGGCGCCGCCTCCGGCCCGGTCCCGCCGTTCGATCCGCAGCGGCTCAATGCCGGCGGCTCGCTGTACGTGACGCGGCCCACGCTCGGCCACTTTTTGCTCACCTCCCAGGAGCGCCGCTGGCGCTCCGAGGAGATCTTCGCCGCTGCCGCCGACGGTACCCTCAACGTCAGGATCGGCGCCCGTTACGATCTCGCGGAGGCCGCCCAGGCCCACACGGACCTGGAGCAGCGCCGGACCACCGGCAAGGTCATTCTGGTCCCCTAGGGCAGGTACACGGGCCCCGGCACGCCAAGGAGCGTCATGTGCAGGAACGTCAGGCGAACAGCCGAGAAGCAGGGGAAGAACACCGGGCGAACCCGGACCCCTGATGTTCACCTTGTCCGGGGACAATCCTCCTGTGACTGAGCACCTGCCGCACCGCGGCGATCCCCCCGTAACTCCCGGCACTGCCCCCACCGCCGTCGGGCGGGTTCATCGGGCGCAGCTGCCGGGCTCGCTGGCGGCACCGCCGGAACGTACCCTCGTGGGGATCCTGCAGGAGTCCGCCGCGCGTTTCCCGGACGCCTCGGCCCTCGATGACGGCCATGTGTCGCTCGGTTACGCCCAGTTGATGGCCGCGGTGCGGGCCAGGGCGGGGGAACTTCACCAGGCGGGTCTGGGGGTGGGAGACAAGATCGGCGTCAGGATTCCGTCCGGCACCAACGAGCTCTACATCGCCATCCTGGCCGTGCTCCTGGTCGGGGCGGCGTACGTTCCAGTGGACGCCGACGATCCCGACGAACGCGCCAAGCTGGTGTTCAGCGAGGCCGGTGTTGCCGGGATATTGCGGGCCAATGGGGCGATTGTGACGGGCGCCCGGCGGCCCCGGCCGTCTTCCGCCCCCCGGCTGCCGGGCCCTGACGACGACGCCTGGGTGATCTTCACCTCCGGCTCCACCGGAACACCCAAGGGCGTCGCCGTGCAGCATCGATCCGCGGCGGCCTTCGTCGACGCCGAGGCCCGGCTCTTCCTGCAGGGCGATCCGATCGGCCCGCAGGACCGCGTCCTGGCCGGGCTGTCGGTCGCCTTCGACGCCTCCTGTGAGGAAATGTGGCTTGCCTGGCGCCACGGCGCGTGCCTCGTCCCCGCTCCCCGGGCACTCGTCCGGACCGGCATGGACCTCGGACCCTGGCTGATCAGCCACGGCATCACGGTCGTCTCGACGGTGCCCACGCTCGCGGCCCTCTGGCCGGTCGAATCCCTCGAGAGCGTCCGGCTGCTGATTTTCGGCGGCGAGGCGTGCCCGCCGGAACTCGCTGACCGGCTCGCTGTCGAGGGCCGCGAGGTCTGGAACACCTACGGCCCCACCGAGGCCACCGTCGTCGCCTGCGCCGCGCCGCTCGGCACCGAAAGGCCGATCCGGATCGGATTGCCGCTGGACGGCTGGGATCTCGCCGTCGTCGACGCTGGTTCCCTCCCCGTCGGCGAAGGCCAGGTGGGTGAGCTGATCATCGGCGGCGTGGGGCTGGCCCGGTACCTGGATCCGGCGAAAGACGCCGAAAAGTACGCTCCAATGCCCTCGCTTGGTTGGGATCGGGCCTACCGCTCGGGCGACCTGGTCCGCTTCGAGGCGGCGGGGCTGATCTTCCAGGGGCGCGCCGACGAGCAGGTCAAGCTCGGCGGCCGCAGGATTGAACTCGGCGAAGTCGACGCGGCGCTGCAGGCCCTTCCAGATGTTGCCGGCGCGGCCGCCGCGGTGCAGACCACTGCCGCCGGCAACCAGATCCTCGTCGGCTACCTCGCCCCGGCCGGTGGCAGGGAGCTGGATCTGGCTGCCGCCCGGGAACTGCTTGGCGCGAGCCTGCCGGCCGCTCTGGTCCCGCTGCTCACAATCGTGGAGTCGCTTCCCACCAAAACCAGCGGCAAGGTGGACCGGCACGCGCTGCCCTGGCCGTTGGCCGGCGCCGGCGCTGCCGATGCGGCCGGCGCCCCGCTGAACCTTCCGGACGACGCCGGCTGGATCGTGAAGCAGTGGAGTGCGGTGCTGGGGAGCGCCGTCACGAGCCTCGACGCCGACTTCTTCGCCTACGGTGGCGGTTCACTCGCCGCGGCCCAGCTAGTCTCGGCTCTGCGCGTCCGCTACCCGACCATCACCGTCGCCGACATCTACGCCACCCCGCGGGTCGGCGCTCTCGTGGACGCGGCCCGGCAGTCGCTGCCTGAAGGCGGCGCGGGGCCCGCTCCGGAGC
This sequence comes from Arthrobacter sp. UYCu712, assembly GCF_040547005.1. Classification (NCBI taxonomy): domain Bacteria; kingdom Bacillati; phylum Actinomycetota; class Actinomycetes; order Micrococcales; family Micrococcaceae; genus Arthrobacter; species Arthrobacter sp. UYCu712. The sequence goes on along the minus strand of NZ_JBEPOZ010000011.1, from coordinate 120,243 downwards.
GGACCGTCCGCCCCACCGCCCGCAAGTCGCAGATTTTCCAGACCCTCCTGGGTGTCCCGCTGCACATCCTCGTGGGCATGCGCTGGTTGAGCTACCTGATGGCCGGGAACAACGTCCTCTCGGCCCTGGCCGGCTTCAGCGCCGCTCCCACCGTGTCCTGGTGGTGGGTGGGCGCCGCCTGGCTGGTGTTCGTCAGCCCGGCCGGTCGGATGCTCATCTCGGTGGCGTCGGCCCGGGTGCTGCTGCGGAAGGTGTCGCCGGGAACGTATCCCCGCGCCGGCCGGGTGCATCTGCGCCTGTGGCTGGCCGAGCAGATCCAGGACCTGGCCGGCGCGGTCAGCCTGGCCAGCGCTCCCTGGGTGCCGTATTACGCAAGGGCTCTCGGGGCGAAGATCGGCAATGACGTCCAGCTGCACTCGCTGCCGCCTGTCACAGGTTTCCTCTCCCTCGGCAGCGGCTGCAACGTAGAACCGGAGGTGGACCTGTCCGGCTGGTGGATCGACGGCGACGTCGTCCACATCGGGGCCATCCACATCGGCGCCGGAGCAACCGTCGGCGCCCGCAGCACGCTCATGCCCGGCGCCATCATCGGCGCCCGGGCCCAGGTGGAGCCCGGCTCGGCCGTGCTCGGCAAGGTGAAGGCCGGCCAGCTCGTCGCGGGTTCACCGGCGGAGCGGCGGGGCAAGGCCAAGCACTCCTGGCCGGACATCCCGCCGGAGCATCATCTGATCGGCCGCCTGTGGTTTGCCGGCTTCGCGACGGCGTCGGCGGTCCTGGCCCTGATCCCCCTGGTGTCCGCCGCCGCCGCCGCGCTGGTGGTGTTCCCCTTCATCCGGGGCAAGGAATCCCTGTCCGACGCAGCGCCTCAGCTCCTGCTGTCCCTCCCGCTGGCGGCACTGGTGTGGTTCGCGGCCAACCTGCTGCTGATCCTGCTCACCACCCGGCTGCTCGGCGTCGGGCTGGCCGAAGGCTACTACCGGGTCCGCAGCCGGATCGGCTGGCAGGTCTGGGCCACCGAGCGGGTGCTGGACCTGGCCCGCGATCTGCTGTTCCCCATCTACGCCAGCCTCTTCACACCGGTCTGGCTGCGGCTGCTCGGCGCCAAAATCGGCAAGAACGTGGAGGCGTCCACCGTGCTGCTGATCCCCAAGATGACGACGGTGGGCGAAGGCGCCTTCCTCGCCGACGACACGATGGTGGCGTCCTACGAACTCGACGGCGGCTGGCTGAGGATTGCCCCGGCCAAAATCGGCAAGCGCTCCTTCCTGGGCAACTCGGGGATGACCGCGGCCGGGCGCAACGTGCCCAAGAATTCGCTCGTCGCCGTGCTTTCGGCCACGCCGGCGAAGGCCAAGGCCGGCACATCCTGGCTGGGCAGTCCGCCGGTGCGGCTCCGGCGCACGGCAATCGCCTCCGATGACACCCGGACGTACCAGCCTCCCCTGCGGCTCAAGGTCGCGCGGACCCTGTGGGAGCTGTGCCGCTTCGTTCCGGTGGTGTTGACGGTGGCGATCGCCGCCGGGGTCTTCCTCGCCCTCGACTGGTTGGCCGCCACGTTCAACTATGGCGTCGCCGCGGCCCTCGGCGGCGTCGTGATCCTGCTGGCCGGCGCCGTGGCCGCCGGCAGCGCTGTCGTGGCCAAATGGGTGCTGGTCGGCCGCATCCATCCCGGCGAACACCCCCTGTGGAGCTCCTTCATCTGGCGGAACGAGGTGGTGGACACGTTCATCGAGATGGTCAGCGCCCCTTGGTTCGCCCGGGCCGCCAGCGGGACGCCGGCCCTCGTGTGGTGGCTCCGCGCCCTCGGCGCGAAGATCGGCGCCGGCACCTGGTGCGAAAGCTACTGGCTTCCCGAGGCTGACCTTGTGACGCTGGGGCGGAATTCCACGGTCAACCGCGGCTGCGTCGTCCAGACCCACCTGTTCCACGACCGTGTCATGAGCATCGACACTGTTACGCTCGAGGACGGTGCAACCATGGGCCCGCACGGGGTCATCCTGCCGCAGGCCCGGATCGGCACTGGCGGCACTGTGGGGCCGGCGTCGCTCGTCATGAGGGGGGAAACAGTGCCGGCCGCAACGTACTGGATGGGCAATCCGGTGCGTCCCTGGGACGGCCCGCCCCGGCCGGCCGCCAAGCCCCGATAGCCCTGGCACCCGTCCCGCAACTATTGAAGGTCCGCCCATGAGCCCCAGCGAAACAACCAGCAGCGGCGCCGCTGCGCCGACCAGCCAGCAAACCGGTGCCCCGGATCCCTACATGCCGGGGCACGGCACCAACGCCTACCGCGTCACGCGCTATGAACTGGACCTCGACTACAAGCTCAGCAGCAACCGCCTGGCGGGGCGGGCCGTGCTGCACGCAGTGGCCCAGCTCCCGGTCGCGGCCATTGTGCTGGACCTGACGGGGCTGCGGGCCACGAAGGTCCAGCTGAGCGGGCGCAAGGTCCGCAAATTCAGCCAGCGCGCCGGGCAGCTCATCGTGGTACCCGACGCCCCGCTCCTGGCGGACGAGGCCTTCGCCCTGGACATCCGCTATGAGGGCAACCCGGCCCCGCGGCGCGGCCTGTGGGGCGAAGTCGGCTGGGAGGAACTGTCCGACGGCGCCCTCGTGGCCGGCCAGCCCAACGGGGCCGCCTCGTGGTTCCCCTGCAACGACCACCCCCGGGATAAGGCCAGCTATCGGATCAGCGTGACCACGGATGCCAACTACCGGGCGGTGTGCAACGGGGTGCTCATCTCCCGCAGCAGCCGGTCCAGCCGGGAAACATGGGTATACGAGCAGGCCGAACCCATGGCGACGTACCTCGCCACGGTCCAGATCGGACGGTACGAGCTCCTGGCGCTCAACTCCGGGAAGCCTCCCGGCCAGGTCCCGCAGTACGTTGCCGTTCCGGCGTCGTTGGCGGAGGCCGCCCGCGCCGGGCTGGCCCGCCAGCCCGAGATGATGCGGACGTTCAAGAACTGCTTCGGGCCCTACCCGTTCCCGGAGTACACCGTGGTGGTGGCCGATGACGTGCTGGAGATCCCGCTCGAGGCGCAGACGTTGTCCATCCTGGGCCGCAACCATCTGGGCCCGGAATGGGAATCCCAGCGGCTGATGGCCCACGAACTGTCCCACCAGTGGTTCGGAAACTCGTTGACGGCGGCGTCGTGGAAGGACATCTGGCTGCACGAGGGGTTCGCCTGCTACGCGGAATGGATCTGGTCCGAGGAGGCCGGCGTCCTGCCGGCCGCGGACCGTGCGGCGGCGGCGTGGCGGAACCTGGCAGCCGGCAGCCAGGATCTCCTGGTGGGCGATCCAGGGCCGGAGCTGATGTTCGATGACCGCGTCTACAAGCGCGGCGCCCTCGCACTGCACGCGTTGCGGCTGGGATGCGGCGACCTGGCCTTCTTCGCGCTGCTGCACGACTGGGCCGACCGCAATCGGCACGGGTCAGTCTCCACTCCAGAGTTCATCGTGGCCGCGGACCGTACCACGGGCCTGGACACCGAGGCCCTGCTGCATCCCTGGCTCTACGAGGAAGCACTCCCGCCGCTGCCCGCGGGTCAGGGGACGCTCAGCCGCTGAGTGAGACGGCGACGGCGGCAGCGAGGTTCCCGGGCAGTCCCGTCTCCGCCGGCGTGAGGTCCCGGATCCCCGCCCGATGGAGCACATCCAGGGTGTCCGGCGGGGTCCGCAGTCCTTCACCTGTCATTTTCAGCCAGGCTTCCTTGCGTGCCCAGAACCGTGCCCGTCCGCGCAACAGTTCCGGCCCGGGCAGTCCCCCGAGCCCCTGGTGTTCCGCCGGAGTAAGCGCCACGGAATCGAAGCCCGCGAAGTCCATCCGGGCGGGATCCTCGACGTCGACCCCGATCCGCAAGCCGGGCGCGGGGTCGATCACCGCGGCCAGCAGGATCCAGCCGGGGGCCCTGGCCAGGCTCAACGACAACGGCAAGGCGCTGCCCCTGAGGGTGTAGCCGGGCCTGCCGTGGGAGACTCCGGCGCCCTGGCCGCAACGGGGGCAGGCGTAGTCCACGGTCAGCGCCGCGGCCGGCTCGTCGGAGAGTTCGGCGGCGAAGCGCCGCTGGGCCAGCCGCCCGGACAGGAACACGGCCCTGGGGCCGGGCAGCATGGCGTCGGCACGTTCCCGTTCGACGGCGTCCAGCAGCTCCCGGGCGTCGCGTTCCTGTCCTTCCGTCCACCCGGAACGGTGGACGGAAGGACAGGAACGCAGGACGGTCAGTGGCTGCATCGCAGTCTCCGGGACGGTCAGGGCGTCAGCGCTGGACCGCTCCGAAGCGCTCGTGGGCAACCGCGACTGCGCTTTCCCGGGCCGAGGACGCTTCATCGGCCGTCAGCGTGCGGTCCGCGGCACGGAACCGCAGGCTGAACGCCAGCGACTTCTTGCCTTCTTCGATGCCCTTGCCCGCGTACACGTCGAAGAGTGCGACGTCTTCGAGCAGTTCGCCGGCACCGTCACGGAGGGCCGTGAGCACCTCTTCGGCGGGAACCTCCTGCGGCACCACGAGGGCCACGTCCTGGGTTGCCACCGGGTAGGTGGAGATGTGCCGGGCGACAATCACGTCCGCGGCGGCCTCGAAGAGGGCGTCCGCGTTGAACTCGAGCGCCACCGAGCGCGGCGGCATGTCATGCGCGGCCAGCAGCTTCGGGTGCAGTTCGCCGGCGTAGCCCAGCACTTCGCCGGTGCGGAGCACCAGCTGCGCTGCCCGTCCCGGGTGGAAGGCCTGGTGGTGGCCCTGGCTGAGCACGATCTCGACGCCGAGCACATCGCCGGCGAGCCGGGCGAGGTCGAGGGCGTCGGCCCAGTCCCAGGCGCGCGGCGCGTGGCCGGCTGCGGCGGGCGAATCGTGCCCGGTCAGCACGGCGGCGAGGTACAGCGGCTGGTCCGGGACGCCGTCGTACAGGGCATCCAGCACCTCGTCGGCGGGCTTGGCGCCGAGCGGCGGGATCGAGGCGGTCCCGGGCGTGTCCCCGGGAAGGAAGACGAGTCCGGCCTCGAACAGTGCCAGGTCGCGGAAGCCGCGGGAGTGGTTGCGCTTGGCCACCTCGATCAGCCCGGGCAGGATCGAGGTCCGCAGGTAGCCGTGCTCCTCGCTGATCGGGTTGGCGAGCTTGAGCGCCTTGCGCGCCCCGCCGGCCGTGTCGACGCCAAAGGTGTCGTTGGCTGCTTTGGAGACGAACGGGTAGGCCAGGACCTCGGTCAGGCCGGCGTCGGCCAGGGACTGGACCAGGCGCCGGCGCTGCTGCTGGACGCGGGTCAGGCCGCGGCCCGGCGGCGCCACCGGCAGGGACGCCGGAATCTGGTCGTAGCCGACCAGCCGGGCGATCTCCTCGGACAGGTCTTCCTTGGTTTCCAGGTCGTTGCGCCAGCTCGGGGCGGTGACGGTCCAGCCGTCGCCGGTTTTCACCACGACGGCGCCCAGGTCCTCCAGCGAGGTGACGATCTGGTCCTCGCTGAAGTCGATGCCGATACGTGCCGTGGCGAACGCCGCCGGCAGTTCGATGGTCACGGCGTCCGGTGCGGTCCCGACGTCGGTGCCTGCTTCATCGGCGGCGCCGCCGGCCAGCTCGACCAGGAGGTCGACCACCCGCTGCGCGGCAATGCCCGCAACGTGCCAGTCAACGCCGCGTTCGAAGCGCTTGGACGCTTCGGAGGGCAGCTTGTGCCGTCGCCGGGAGCGTCCGATGGACACCTCGTCGAAGTGCGCCGCCTCGACCAGGACGTTCGACGTCGAATCGCTCACCTCGGTGGCGGCACCGCCCATCACGCCGGCGATGCCGATCGCGCCGGAGCCGTCGGTGATCAGCAGGTCCTCAACGTCGAGCGTGCGCTCCTTGTCGTCCAGGGTGGTGATCTTTTCCCCCGCCACGGCGCGCCGGACCACGATGTCGCCGGACAACTTGTCCACGTCGTAGCAGTGCGTGGGCTGGCCGAGTTCGAGCATGACGTAGTTCGAGATGTCCACCGGCAGGGAGATGGAGCGGATGCCGGCAAGCCGGAGGCGTGAAACCATCCACAGGGGCGTCGGCCGGGTGGCGTCGACGCCGCGGACCGTGCGGGCCACGAAGCGGTCGCAGCCGGGCTTGCCGTAGACGGGGGCGTCGTCGTTGAGCTTGACGCCGTGGCCGCCGGACAGTTCAGCCGGGGCCTGCACCTGTGACGCGGGGTCCGTGAAGGACGTTCCGGTGGCGTGGGCGTATTCGCGGGCCACCCCGCGGATGGAGAACGCGTAGCCGCGGTCCGGCGTCACGTTGATCTCGGCGGCCTGGTCGTAGAGGCCAAGGAGCTCCATGGCGTCGGCGCCGATTTCGGGATCCAGCCCGATCCTCGACAGCACCAGGATGCCGTCGTGGTCTTCGCCGATGCCCAGTTCGCGGACGGAGGCGATCATGCCGGCGGACAGGTGCCCGTAGGTCTTCCGCGCGGAGATGTGGAAGTCACCGGGCAGCACGGCACCCGGGAGGGTTACCACCACTTTGTCGCCTTCCACGAAGTTGTGGGCGCCGCAGATGATGCCCTGCACACCGGAGGGGTCGATGCCCTCGCCGGTGAGCGCCTGCTGCTGGCCTTCGGGGACAACCCGGACCTGGCACCAGTTGATGGTCTTGCCGTTGGTCTGGGGCTCCTTGACGATGCTCAGCACCTGGCCCACCACGATCGGACCCTGGAGGGTATCCGTGGGGCGGTGGACCGCTTCTTCTTCAAAACCGACCTTGACGAGTTCGGCCATGACGTCTTCGGCCGTTGCTCCGGCCGGTACCTGCGCGAATTCACGCAGCCAGGAAAGTGGGATACGCACTGTTAGATCTCCATCCCGAAGTGCTCGCTGAAACGTACGTCGCCTTCGATCATGTCGCGCATGTCGCCGACCTCGTTGCGGAACATGAGCGTGCGCTCAATGCCCATGCCGAAGGCAAAACCTGAATAGATGTCCGGATCGATGCCGGCGGCGCGGAGCACGTTGGGATTGACCATGCCGCAGCCGCCCCATTCGATCCAGCTGGGCCCGCCTTTGGCCCCCGGGTGCCAGATATCCAGCTCCGCGGAGGGTTCGGTGAACGGGAAGTAGTTGGGGCGCAGCCGGATCTGTGCCTCGTCGCCGAACATCTGGCGCGCGAAGTGCTCCAGGGTGCCGCGGAGGTCCGCCATGCTGAGCTTCTTGTCGATGGCCAGGCCCTCGAACTGGTGGAACACCGGGGTGTGCGTCGCGTCCAGCTCGTCGGTGCGGAACACCTTGCCCGGGCACAGCACATAGATCGGCAGTTCGCGTTCCAGCATGGACCGGACCTGCACCGGCGAGGTGTGCGTGCGCATCAGCAGGTGGGCTTCGGGCGGTTCGACGAAGAACGTGTCCTGCATTTCACGGGCCGGGTGGTCCGGCTTGAAGTTCAGCGCATCGAAGTTGAACCACTCGGACTCGACCTCCGGGCCTTCGGCGATCTCCCAGCCCATGCCGACGAAGATGTCCGCCACGCGCTCCTGCAGGGTGGACAGCGGGTGGCGCGCACCGGCCCGACGGCGGCGCGGGGCCGCCGTGACGTCGACAGTCTCCTCGACGAGGATCCGCGCGTCGTTCTCTGCCTCGAGCTCCGCGGTGCGGTCCGCGAGCGCCTTGTTGACGCGTCCGCGGGAGGCTCCCATGAGCTTGCCGGCGGCGGCCTTCTGGTCCTTGGGCAGCCCGCCGATCTCACGGTTGGCAAGGCTCAGCGCGGACTTTTCGCCGGTGTGCGCGAGGCGCACGGCCTTCAGTTCATCGAGGGTGGAGGCTGCGGCGATGGCGGCAACGGCCTGGTCTACGGCGGCCGTGATGGCGGCTTCATCCAGAGGATTCGGGACGGCGCCCGGCAAAGTTTCAGTCATCTACTGTTCTTAGCTACGAGTCGGTTCATGCCAACGGCACGACGCCATGAACAATGTCATGACACCGGGCTTTGACAAAGGGCAGTGACAAAGGAAAGGGCACGCCGAAATCCCTCCGGCGGGCGCTCCCCTCCAGTCTAGTTGAACGCGCTGCGGTGCCCGAACGTGACGGCAGCCACCGGCTCCCAGATATCCCCGCCGATTGATCCGCCGCTTGCCCCGCCGCACCGGCTGCTCCCGGCTAGCATGGCCTCATGACGTCCGGACAACGGCTGCGGCAGATCGCGAACGTGCTGAATGCCTCGACCCTGCTGGGGTTGCTTCTCGCCGTGTGGGCGCGGACCCGGGTCCGCCGCGGCCCGCGGGGCCTGCTCATCGCCACCGGGTACCGCTGGCGGCTGCCGTTTGCCGCAGCGTTCACGGTGGGCAACGTGGTGCTCTTCCGGACCGGACCGGAGCAGGCGCTGGCCGACGAGGTCCTACTGCAGCACGAGGAGCGCCACAGCACCGAGTACGCCTGGTGCCTGGGGGTGCCCTTCCTGCCGCTGTATTTCCTGGCCGCGGGCTGGTCCGTGTGGCGGACGGGCAACCCGGGCTCGGCCAATGTTTTCGAACGGCACGCCGGGCTGCGGGCCGGCGGCTATCCGGACCCGCGGCCCGCGGACAACCCACTGCCCACGGCGGCGCCCCCCGGGTCCCCCGCCCCGGAACGGAATGAGGCATGACATGCATGACGTTACTGACACCTCCAGGAGCATTTCGGTCACCGGATCGGGCAGCGCGGAAGCCACTCCGGACCTGTTGACCCTCTCGATCGGCGTCGAATGCCGCCGGGACAACGTCGGCGCGGCCTACCGGGACGCCGGACGGGTCTCGTCCGCGATCACGGGGGTGCTCCGGGATCATCGGGTGGACGGCAGGGACATCAGCACGTCCGGGCTCAATGTCCGGGCCGAGGTCAACTGGCAGGAGGGCCGCGGCCAGGCCATCTCCGGCTATTTGGCCTCCAGCATGCTGAGCGTCCGGATCCGTGAGCTGGCAGCGTCCTCGGACATCATCGCCGCGGCCGTCGCGGCCGGCGGCAACGATGTCCGGCTCAACGGCCTGGAGCTTGGCTTCGCTGATCCTGCCGCCGTCACGGCCAGGGCCCGGGAAGCCGCGTGGGCCGATGCCCTGGCCACCGCCAGCCATTTCGCTGCGCTGGCCGGAACCCGGCTGGGCAGAGTTCTCTCCCTCACCCAGCAGTCCGGGGCTCCCGCCCCCATCCCCGTGGCCAAAATGCAGCGCGCCGTGGCGGCTGAATCACTCAACGTCGAGGCCGGCGAATCCAGCGTCAACGCAACGGTGGGCGTCGTCTGGGAACTGCTCGACTAGGCCCGCCGCGGTGTGACCCTAGTGGGTCGCTCCGGCGGCGAGCTTAAGATCCGCCGAAACCGCCAGCGCCGTCCGGACGACGACGGCGAGCGCTTCCGTCATGAGCTCCACCGGCAGCGACGGCGTGCCGCTCCCCCGCAGCACCTGTCCGGCCGCGTAGGGGACGTGGACGAACCCGCCCCGGGTTTTGGGGCGCAGCCGCAGGACGTTCATCAGGCCGTAGAAGGTGTGGTTGCAGACGTAGGTTCCGGCGGTCTGGGAGACCTCGGCCGGGATCTGCGCGGCATCCAGCGCTGCCAGCGCCGCTTTGAGAGGCAGCGAGCTGAAGTAGGCGGCGGGTCCGCCCGGGACGACGGGCTCATCCACAGGCGCGTTGCCTGCATTGTCCGGGATCCGCGCGTCGTCGCAGTTGATCGCGATCCGTTCCAGCGAGACCCGGGCCCTTCCGCCGGCCTGGCCGGCGCAGAGCACGACGTCGGGGCCGTAGCGTTCGAGCGCCGCCTCCAGCACCTCGATGGACTCCCCGAAGACGCACGGCAGTTCCACCGCCTGCGCGTCGTGCCCCTCGGCCCGGAGGACCGCAGCCGCGCCGCCCGCCGCCGTCCAGGACGGGTTGGTGGTTTCGCCGCCGAACGGCTGGAAGCCTGTCAGGAGAATCATCGCCCCAGCCTAACAATGCGCCCGAAACACCCCGCGGGATGCTTGACTTAAACTCGAACATACATTCGAATATAAGCATGAGATGGGACGCGCAAGCACTCACGCCGGCTCGCGGGAACGGCTCCGGCAACGACGCCGACGGGACTCCCGCTGGAAGCGGTCGTTCCAGCGGGACCGCACCCGCCGATGCGCTTCTTCCGCTCCTGGGGCTGGTGCGCTCCGTTTCAACGCCCGAGTTTGCCGGGATCACTTTTCATGAGGTCACCGCCAAATCGGTGCTCAACAAGGTGGTCTCCGGTTCCCGGATGCCCTTCGAATGGACCATCAACCCCTACCGCGGGTGCAGCCATGCCTGCGTGTACTGTTTTGCCCGCAAGAGCCACACCTATCTGGACTTCGACGCCGGGCTGGACTTTGACAGCCAGGTGGTGGTCAAGATCAACTCGGCGCAGGTCCTGCGCAAGGAACTGGCAAAGCCCTCGTGGGGACGGCAGCACGTGGCCCTCGGCACGAATACGGATCCGTACCAGCGGGCCGAGGGCCGCTACCAGCTGATGCCCGGCATCATCGGCGCCCTCGCCGATTCCGGCACGCCGCTGTCCATCCTGACCAAGGGCACCCTCCTGGCCCGGGACATACCGCTCCTGAAGCATGCGGCGGCCCAGGTCCCCGTGGGGGTCGGCATTTCGCTGGCGATGACCGATGAGCACCTCTCCGAAGCTGTGGAACCGGGAACCCCGGGTCCCCGGGCACGGCTGAAGCTGGTCTCCCGGCTGCGGGAAGCCGGACTGCCCTGCGGGGTCATGGCGATGCCCATCCTGCCGTGGCTCTCGGATAGCGACGATGCCCTGGATTCCCTCTTCGGTGCCCTCGCCGCGGCCGGCGCCACCGGCGTCACGGCCGGCGCCCTCTACCTCAAGCCCGGAACCCGCGAATGGTTCATGCAGTGGATTGCCCGGGAGCACCCCCAGCTCGCCGGCAAGTACCGGCGCCTGTACGGCAGCGGATCGTACGCTTCGAAGGAGTACCGGGCCTGGCTCGCCGGACGCATCCGGTACTTCAAGGCATTGCATGGCTTCTCCGGCTCCCACGGTTTCAGCCACCGCGACCTCGACGCCGATCCCCGGGACGAGGAAGCCCAGTACCCCGCCGGCAGCATCCCCCAGACCGCCGGCCACCCGGGCCGGACCGGCAACCCGGCAGCCCCGGCCGCCCAGCCGACGCTGTTCTGAACGCGCGGCCAGCGCAGCAGCGCAGCTAGAGGGCCTTCACCGCGCCAAGGACCTTGGTCAAGGAGTCCTTCGCATCCCCAAACAGCAGAGTGGTCTTCGGATCGTGCAGGAGCTCGTTCTCGATCCCCGCGAATCCCGGGCGCATCGAACGTTTGAGGAACACCACCTGGCCGGCCAGTGCCACCTCGAGGATCGGCATCCCGTAGATGGGGGCCCCGGGCGTGGATTTGGCCGCCGGGTTGACGACGTCGTTGGCACCCACCACCAAGACGATGTCGGTGTTCGGGAATTCCGGATTGACTTCCTCCAGCTCCCGGAGCGCCTCATAGGGCACGTTGGCCTCGGCCAGGAGCACGTTCATGTGGCCCGGCATGCGTCCGGCCACCGGATGGATGGCGAAGACCACTTCGATGCCGCGGGCCTCCAGCGCGGTGGCGAGCTCGGCGACGGTGTGCTGGCCCTGGGCCACGGCGAGTCCGTAGCCGGGGACGATCACCACGCGCTGGGCGTAGCCGAGCTGGACGGCCACATCCTCCGGTGAGGACGAGCGCACCGGGCGGTCACTCTGGACGGTCGAGCCCGCCGTCGAACCTCCCCGGAACGCCCCGAACATGATGCCCGCCACGCCGCGGCCCATGGCGGCGGCCATCACTTTGGTCAGGATGGTGCCGCTGGCGCCCACGAGCGTGCCGGCGACCAGCAGGAGCACGTTGCCCAGCACGATGCCGGAGGCGGCCACGGCCAGCCCCGTGAAGGCGTTGAGCAGCGAGATCACGATCGGCACATCCGCGCCACCGACGGGCAGCACCAGGAGCAGCCCTGCCACGAGCCCCAGCACCAGCACCACAACCGCCCAGCCCGCCGAGCCGGTGAGGATGACCAGGACGCCGGACGTGATGGCGCCCGCCAGGGCAAGGACCATGACCACGGGCATCCCCGGGAACAGCAGCGGACGGGTGCTGATCAGCTCCTGCAGCTTGCCCACTGTCACCGCCGAGCCGGCAAAGGACACGGCGCCGACCAGCATGGTGAAGACCACGGCCAGGCGCACCCACGGGTCCCCGCTGTGGCCGAGTTCCAGCACCGCGACGAGCGCGGCGGCCCCGCCCCCAACCCCGTTGAACAAGGCGACCAGCTGCGGCATCTGGGTCATCTGCACGCGCCGGGCCACCGGGACGGCGACGGCGGAGCCTACGGCGATCGCGGCGAGGATGAGCGGGACATTCTCCAGCCGCACGGACAGGAAGACGGTGATCACGGCCACGAGGGCGCCGGCGGCGCCGATCGCGTTGCCGCGGCGTGCGGTCCGGGGCGAACTCAGGCCCTTGAGCGCGAGGATGAAGCAGACGGCCGACGCCAGGTACAACAGGGCGGTCCCCTCCGGGGCGAGGACGCTCACGCGCCGTCCTCCCCTGCCGTGCGCCCGGCCGGTGGCCTGGCAGGCTTCCGTCCGCCGAACATCTCCAGCATCCGGTCGGTGACGACGAAGCCGCCCACCAGGTTGGCAGTCGCCAGGATCACGGCGATCAAGGCAATCGTGAGCAGCCACGGATCGTTGGCCTGGCCCGCGACGAGGATGGCACCGACCAGGATGATGCCGTGGATGGCATTGGCGCCGGACATCAGCGGCGTATGCAGTTTGCTGGTCACCTTGGAGACGACTTCGAAGCCGACGAAGACAGAGAGCACCACAACGGTCAGCAGTGTGGCCGGGTCCATCATTTGAGGGCCTCCATGGCGTCAGAGGTGGCGGCGTGCCGGACCGAGCCGCCGTGGGTCAGGCACGCTCCCGCAACGACTTCGTCGTCGAAGTCCGGTATGACCTTGCCGTCCGCCGTCATCAGGGCCAGGAGGTTGGCCACGTTCTTGGCGAACAGCCGGGACGCGTCCGACGGCATTGCCGAGGCAGCGTCCTGCAGGCCCACGAGGGTCACGGAACCCCCGGCGGCAGGAACCTGGATCTCCTCGCCGGCGATGACCCCTTCGACGTTCCCGCCCGACTCGGCCGCAAGGTCGACGACGACGGAACCGGCGCGCATGCCGGCCACCATGTCGATGGTCACGAGCAGGGGCGCCGCCCGCCCGGGAATGGCGGCCGTGGTGATCAGGACGTCCGCCGCCGCGACGTGCGGTGCGAGCAGGCCGCGCTGCCGTCTGGCCCGGTCCTCGCCGAGTTCCCGGGCATAGCCTCCGCTGCCCTCCGTGGCGGCACCAGCAGTCCGGCTGTCCAGGTCCAGGTGGATGAACGTGCCTCCCATCGAGGCGACCTCGTCGGCCGAAGCCGCCCGGATGTCATTGGCCGACACCCGGGCGCCGAGGCGTTTGGCGGTGCCGATGGCCTGCAGTCCGGCGACCCCGGCCCCGAGAACCAGCACCCGGGCCGGCGGAATCGTCCCCGCGGCGGTCATATACAGCGGGAAGAATCTTGGGTAGCGCAGGGCCGCCTCCAGCACCGCACGGTAGCCGGAGACGAGGGACTGCGAACTGAGGGCATCCATCGACTGCGCCCGGGAGATCCGCGGGACCAGCTCCAGCGCGAAGGAGGTGACCCCGGCAGCGGCAAGGGCCCGTACCGTGGACAGTTCGGAGGCGGGCGAGCCGAAACCGACGGTGATGGTGCCCGGCCGCAGCCCTGCAGCGATCTCCGGGCTGAGCGGCCTGACGTGCAGCAGGATCTCCAGCGACTCCGGCGGGAGGTCCGGAACCACACTGGCGCCAGCCGCGACGAACGCGGCGTCCGGGAAACCGGCCTCGCTCCCCGCTCCGCTCTCAACGGCCACGTCGAGGCCAAGGGCCGTCAGCTGCTTCACCGTCTCCGGTGTGGCCGCCACCCGGCGTTCCCCCGTTCGCTGCTCCCGCCTGACACCGACCTGCACGGACGACTCCTCTCGATTCGCTTCAGAGTAGTCACATGCTTCGCGCTTTGGCGAGAGGCGGGCCGGGGATCAATGCGCGGGCAGGGCGGCGCGGACCGAATCCTGGAGCGCGTCAAGGAGCGCTTCGACGATGGGCAGGTCGGCCGGGATCCAGGCCAGGCCCAGTACTTCCCCGCGGTTCCGGAGGTCGATCCAGCGCAGCTCATCGTGGTCCTGCAGGGGGCGCGGCTCGCCGTCGAGCAGCTCCGCAAACCAGACCCGCATGGCGGCGCGCTCGTTCAGCGGCCAGCCGGAGGCGGACGCCGCCTGGAGTTCGGCACCCAGCCGGACGCTGACGCCAAGCTCTTCCCGCAGTTCACGGTGCAGCGCCTCCACGGCCGTTTCTCCGGCCTCCACCTTGCCGCCGGGGAACTCCCACATGCCAGCAAACTGCGGGGGCGCGGTCCGCCGGGCCACGAGCAGCCGGCCCGGGTCTGCCAGCGAATCCAATACCGCGCCGCCAACGACGTCAATGTGTCCAGTCACGTCACCAAGTCTAGGGCGGTGTCCGCTTGGGGGAGAATGGAGGAAGCCGCCCTCCCGATTCCCCGGAATACCGGGCGCGCCCCAGCTGTTACATAAATCAGATTTAAATGCCGTATTCTCCTGGCTACCGGCCTGGGACTTTCTCGCAAAGCAGACGAATGACCACCACTCAACAAGCCCCAGCGACGCCGAAGACCGGCAACCGCCACGTTGCCCTGGCCATCATTTCCCTGGCCATGGGCGGATTCGGCATCGGCACCACGGAATTCACCATGATGGGCCTGCTCAAGGAAGTGGAGCAGGGCCTCAACATCAGCACCCCTGAGGCCGGCCACCTGATCTCGGCGTATGCCCTCGGTGTGGTGATCGGCGCTCCCCTGCTGGCCGCCGTCGGCGCCAAAATGCCGCGGAAATACCTGGCCCTGGGGCTCATGCTGTTCTTCAGCATCGCCAACCTCACGTCCTTCATCGCCCCGGACTACGGCACCATGCTCGTCTCCCGCTTCGCGGCCGGGCTGCCGCACGGCGCCTTCTTCGGCGTCGCGGCGGTCATTGCGGCCTCCCTCGTCGCCCCGACCAGGCGCGGCTGGGCGATCTCCATGGTCATGGCCGGGCTGACCATCTCCAACGTCATCGGCGTCCCGTTCGCCACCTGGCTCGGCCAGGCCTTCGGTTGGCGGCTGCTGTTCCTCCTGGTCGGCCTGATCGGCATGATCACGCTGTTGATGCTGTGGAAGTTCCTGCCCTTCCAGAAGCCGCACGCCGATGCCAGCATCCGCCGCGAACTCCGGGCGCTCAAGCGCCTGCAGGTCTGGCTGGCGATCCTGATCGGCATCGTCGGATTCGGCGGCTTCTTCGCCACGTACACCTACATCGCGCACACCATGACTTCGGTTGCCGGCATCCGGGCCGAATGGCTGCCCCTGGTCGTCGCGCTGTACGGCCTCGGCATGGTGGCGGGCAATATTGTCGGCGGCCGGATCGCGGACAAGTCCGTCATGGGCACCATCTACTGGGTCCTGCCCGGCATTGCCGTGGCGCTTGTGGTCTATGCCGTGGCCGTCCACTGGCCGTGGTCCGCCCTCGTGATGGTCCTCGTGGTGGGCGGCGCAGGTTCGCTGCTGGTCCCGGCCCTTCAGACACGGCTGCTCGATGCCTCCCCCGATGCGCCGTCGCTGGCTTCCTCGCTCAACCATGCCGCACTCAACGTCGCGAATGCCCTGGGAGCCTTCCTGGGCGGCCTCGTCATCGCCTGGGGTTGGGGCTATGTGGCCCCCGCGCTCGTCGGCGCCGGCCTGGCCATCCTGGGCCTCGGCGTCGCGGCCGTCAGCGGGCTGGTGGAACGCAAGAGGCCGCTGGCACCGTAGCCGGAAGGGCAACGGACCAACGGCCTCCGGGACGTGGTGCCAGCCGGGCTCTTAGCCCGGCTTTCAACAGGGCACCCCTCAGGGTGTGCTGACGCGCTGGACATCCGGTTCCAGGTAGATGACCCGTGCAATCGGCACGGCCTCGCGGATCCTGGTCTCGGCGCCGTCAATCACGTGGGCGATTTCCTGGCCCGTGTCCGCCCGGCCGATGCTGATCTTGGCAGCCACCAGCAGCTCTTCGGGGCCCAGGTGCAGGGTCTTGAGGTGGATGATGCCGGTACCGTCGGCCTCGATGGCGGCACGGATCTTCGCCACGTCATCCTTGGTCGCGGATTCGCCCAACAGCAGGGACTTCGTCTCGATGGCCAGCACCGCCGCGATTGCCACGAGCAGCAGGCCGATCATTGCGGTGCCCAGGGCGTCGAAGATGCCGTTGCCGGTGATGAGCGTCAGGCTCACGCCGAAGAGCGCGAACACCAGGCCCAGGAGGGCGCCGAAGTCCTCCAGCAGGATGACGGGAAGTTCCGGCTGCTTGGCGCTGCGGATGAACTTGACCCAGCTCTGCTTGCCCCGGACGTGGTTGGACTCGATGATCGCGGTCCGGAAGGAAAAGGACTCTGCGACGATTGCGCCGAGGAGCACCGCGAGCGGCACCCACCAGAAATCGCCCTCGATGGCGTGCGGGTGCTGGAGCTTTCCCCACGCTTCGTAGAGCGCAAAGAGACCGCCGACGCTGAACAGGACGATCGAGACGATGAACGCGTAGATGTAGCGCTCGCGTCCGTAGCCGAACGGATGTTCCGGGCTGGCCGCCCGCTGGGCGCGTTTGCCGCCCACCAGCAGGAGGATCTGGTTGCCGGAGTCCGCGAGCGAGTGGATGGCCTCCGCGAGCATGGACGAGGACAGCGTCAGGAAATACGCGACGAACTTCAGGACGGCGATGGTCAGGTTGGCGGCCAGCGCCGCAACTATCGCCTTGGTACCGCCATTTGCAGCCACGTGAGCTTCTCCTTCGGGTTCTGCTGAGTTGTTCGCGGGGACCGGAAAATGCCGTGCCCGCAAGGAATACCGTACCCGGTGGAGCAGGGCCGGTGCACCGCGCACCCACGGGCTGGAACGGGTCTTCCGGCCGGATCACGGCACATAACGATTGAATATGATCCTGCTGACATTTATTGCCGTAGGTGTTAGCTTGAAGCCATGTTCGGGATCCACAATTTGGGTGCCGACGAATATGTAGGAGGAGACATGGGCTTTCTAGGCTGGATCATTCTCGGACTCATAGTGGGTGCAATCGTTAAGGCAATCATGCCCGGCAAAGTGGGCGGCGGCTGGGTCACCAGCCTCGTGCTCGGTGTTGTCGGCGCCATCGTCGGCGGCTGGATCGGCGATCTGCTGTTCGGCGGCGGCAAGATGGAATTCTGGAATCTCGGTTCCTGGCTCCTGGCCATCGTTGGCGGCCTTGCGGTTGCCGGCATCTACGGCGCCGTCACAGGACGCAACAAGACCAGCTGATCGCGCAGGGTCACGTATCCACGCCCCTGGTTTCAGCAAGATACATTGCACCAATACGACGGCGGGAGCCCACCATCCGGTGGACCCCCGCCTTCTGCTTTCCCGCTGAAATCGCAGTACGCCGCCGTGCCTGCCGGTCAGCTTCCCAGTGCGCCGTCCTGCTGCGCGCGGGCACTGGCGTAGAGGCAGACAGTCGCCGCCGTGCCGAGGTTGAGGCTTTCGGCGGCTCCGTACACGGGAACGGCGACGCGGTGGTCCGCCAGCGCCAGTTCCTCCTCGGACAGGCCCTGCGCCTCATTGCCAAAGAGCCAGGCGGTCGGATTCTCCAGCGCGTACCCGGAGTCCCGGGGCGGTGCGCCCAGCCGGCGGGCGGCATTCCCGTCCTGGAGCAGGTCCAGGTTCAGCTGCCCCTGGCCGTCCGCTGCGAGCACTCCGATGCCGCGTTCCTTGCAGCGGGCCACCAGCTCCTCGATCTCAACGCCGAGCACCACGGGCAGGTGGAAGAGGGATCCCGCCGTCGACCGGACTGCTTTGGGGTTGTAGATGTCAACGCTGGACGCGGTCAGGATGACGGCGTCCGCTCCGGCCGCGTCCGCCGCCCGCAGTACGGTGCCGGCATTGCCCGGGTCCCGGACCTGGCACAGCACGGCGATCAGCCGGGGACCGGCGTCGAGGACCTGCTCAAGGCTCACGTCCAGGAAACCGCAGACCGCGAGAATGCCCTGCGAGTTGACCGTGTCCGCCATCGCGGCCAGCACTTCGTCCGTGACGAGGAAGGCGGTGGTGCCCTCCGCGAGTGCCTCAAGGTCCGGGTGCCGGTCGAGGCAGGACTCGCTCGCGTAAACCTCATAGACGACGCCGGGCTCCCCCGCGGCGATCCTTTTCTGGTGCAGGGCCAGGGCTTCCCGGACGGCCTGCGGTCCCTCTGCCAGGAACTCCCTGCGTTTTAAACGGGCCGGGCGCCCGGCAAGCTGTGCCACCTTCCTCACCCGATCAGCTCGGGGATTGGAGAGTGGAATGTCTTGCGGGCGCCCGGTGTCGTTCATATGAGAACCTTACTGGCTATTGCAGCCGGTTCTTGAACGGCGTAGCTATGGAGCGGCTACGGGGTACTACTCAGCAGCCTCGTCGGCAGCAGCCTTCTTGGCAGCCGGCTTCTTGGCGGCGGCCTTCTTGGCGGCCGGCTTCTTGGCAGCCGGCTTCTTGGCAGCCGGTGCAGCCTCGGCCGTGAGGGCCGGAGCCGACGTGTCGGCGGGCAGCGAATCCTTGGCGATCTTCACCAGCGCGGCGAAGGCGTTGGCGTCGGAAACGGCCAGCTCGGCCAGCATACGGCGGTCAACCTCGACCTCAGCGGCCTTCAGGCCCTGGATCAGACGGTTGTAGGTCAGGCCATTGGCGCGGGATGCAGCGTTGATACGCTGGATCCACAGGCGGCGGAAGTCGCCCTTCTTCTTCTTGCGGTCGCCGTAGCTGTACACAAACGAGTGCAGCAGCTGCTCTTTGGCCTTGCGGTACAGGCGTGAACGCTGTCCACGGTAGCCCTTTGCGCGTTCAAGGATAACCCGGCGCTTCTTGTGGGCGTTGACCGCCCTCTTCACACGTGCCACGTGCGTACTCCTTCGAAAATTCTGATCCCAAGCGACTACTGCCGGAACAACCGGCTGGCCTGAGAAGCCTTTTTGGTAGTTGACTGCTGCCAGGTGGCTAACAGTCAGAGAACTTGGAACTTAGATGCCGAGCATCTTCCGGATGACCTTGGCGTCGCCCTTGAAGACGATCTTGTCGCCGGCGAGGCGGCGGGTCAGCCTGGAGGACTTGTGCTCGAGGTAGTGGCGGCGGTTGGCCTGCTGGCGGCGCAGCTTGCCGCTGCCGGTCAGCTTGAAGCGCTTCTTAGCACCACTGTGGGTCTTCATCTTCGGCATGGGAACCGATCTCCTTACGTATCCGCAGACAGGTCTGCAGTTCTTTCGTGCAGCCGACCCTGCGGGCGGCGTGCTGGTTGCTTGCTGCCGGACATTGCAGTCCGGCAGCCGTGAACTAGTTGGTCTTCTTGCTCGCCGGCTTGGCCGCGGGCTTCGCGGCCGGCCGTGCAGCAGGCTTCGGCGCGGGGCGCGGAACCGGCTTCGGAGCAGCGACCGGCTTCGGTGCTGCCGCCGGAGCGGCCTTTGCAGCCTCGGGTGCCTTGACAGCCTCAGTCACCTTGGCAGCCTCAGGTGCCTTGGCGGCTGCCGGCTTCTCGGCAGCCTTCGGAGCCTCGCGCTTCGGAGCGGCCTGCTTGGCGGCCCTGGGGGCCTCCTGCTTGGGCGCTTCCTGGACGGGAGCCTTTTCGGCCGGAACTTCCTTGACCTTCGCCTCGGCGGCCGGGGCCCCCTCGACCTTCACCGCGGCGGCCGGGGCCTCCGTGGCTGCAGCTTCAGCGGGAGCAGTCTCTGCGGCTACCGCCTCGGCGGGAGCAGCTTCCGTTGCCGGAGTTTCCGCTGCGGTCACCTCTGCCGCGGTTGCCTCAGTCTGGATCTCGTAGCCTTCCGGCAGGAGGTCCGCCAGCGACTGGGTCAGCGGAGCGTTCCCGCCGGACATGTCGACGCGGGCTGAGCCTGAGCCTGAAGCCTTGGCTTCGTTCTCGGCCTTGGCCTCGGCGCGCTGCGTTGCGCGGCGGGCCTCTGCCTTGGCTTCGGCCTTGTTCTTGAGCGGGCCTACCACCATGACCATGTTGCGGCCGTCGATGCGTGGGGTGGACTCCACGACACCGACTTCGGCGACGTCCGCGGCAAAGCGCTGGAGCAGGCGGATGCCCATCTCGGGGCGCTGCTGCTCACGTCCGCGGAACTGGATCATGGCCTTGACCTTGTCGCCGGCACCGAGGAAGCGGAGCGCGTGGCCGCGCTTCGTCTCGTAGTCGTGGGTGTCGATCTTCAGGCGGAAGCGGATTTCCTTCAGGACCGTGTTGGTCTGGTTCTTCCGGGCCTCGCGTGCCTTGACAGCGGCTTCGTACTTGTACTTGCCGAAGTCCATCAGCTTGCACACCGGAGGCTTGGCCTGCGGTGCAACTTCAACGAGATCAAGATCGGACTCGGCAGCCAAACGCAGGGCATCCTCAATACGGACGATTCCTACTTGTTCGCCTGCAGGGCCGACCAGCCGCACCTCGGGGACGCGGATACGCTCATTGATTCTTGGCTCGCTAATGTTAAAGCTCCTGTGTTCGTGACGGGTACTCCACCGGCAAAAAGAGAAGGCCCCCAATTGCCGGAGCAATCGAAGGCCTCGAGGATCGGAGCTGCCTGCCTCATGTGAGGTGGCATGCATTCCCGCCAGGCTGACGCCCGAGGAGAATACCCGACCAGGTACCCGGCAACCTTGCTTCTTGCGAAGCTTCCCGAAGGAGAGCGGCTGACGCGGGTGGGAGAGAACTCCGCTTGCAAACTGAAAGTTGATCCTACCTAATGATTCCCGCCCGGCGCACATACATGACAGAGCACATATGGATCGGGGGGTCCCGGGGCAGTTCATTCACTTAGGCGGTTCATCCGCCAAGATGAACTAACCAAAGCGAAATAGCGACATTCAGTCGGTCTGTGACAAGCTTACCAGCATGAGCACTTCAGACAGTAATTCACACGTTTACGAGCCCGCCGGCGCCCAGGCCGACGTCAGCCAGCAGATCCGCGACATCTCCGAGGTCCCCGCGATCGAAGTCATCACCACTGCCGCAGTGCACCTGATGAGCGCAGCGGCAGTGAAGCTCGGCCTGGCCGCCGAGGAGAACGCCGAAGAGCTCAAGGACTTGGATGAGGCCCGCAAGCTCATTACGGCACTCGCCGGCCTCGTCACCGCGGCGGCACCCGAAATCGGCTCGCAGCACGCCGGACCCTTGCGCGATGGGCTGCGGTCGCTGCAGCTGGCCTTCCGCGAGGAATCCATCATCCCCGATGCCCCGGGCAAGGGCCCGGGCGAGAAGTACACCGGAGCGGTCAACTGACCCAGGCCACCGGGCCGACGGGCCCCAGCGAGTAACGACGGCGGCGGACCATAAAGGTCCGCCGCCGCCGCCGTCGTCGTTGATGGGCCCTTTGGCTCGGAGCTAGGCTGCTACGGCCAGGCGCCGGCGGCGGCGGTGCTGCAGCACCAGGCCGACCAAACACAGCACGACGCCGGCGGCCCCCACGGAGACGAAGCCGGCCCCGGGTCCCACACCGTCGATGAAGAGCCCGGCAAGCGGCGCGCCGAGCGCCACGCCGCCGGTCAGGGCCGACCCGTACCAGCCCATCGCCTCGCCGCGGCGGCTCTCGTCGACCAGATCGGCCACTTTTTCGGACGCCGCCGAGAGGACCGGGGCGCACAGCAGCCCGGGCAGCAGCGAGAGCAGGCTCAGGGTCCAGGTGTCGGCCGCGAACGCCATCGGGATGGTCAGCGCAGACATGCCGAGCAGCAGCAGGATCGGCGAGATCGGGCGGTGCATGGCACCGTAGATCAGCCCGCCGACCACGGAGGCCGCGCACCAGAAGAGGAAGACGAGCCCGATTTCGGCTTGGTGGCCGCCGGTCTCGAGGGCGGCCACGATCCCCACGTCGGTGCCGCTGAGCACCATGCCGGTGCCGGCTGCGACGGCGAAGACGGCGGCTACGGCTGCCGTGAACCAGGCGAAGTTATGGACCACCTTGTGGCGGAGCCCGGAACGCCGCTGGCGCCGCTGTTCGGCGGCTGCACCGAGCGGGGCCAGCTCTGCGGCCGCTTCCTGCAGGTGCGCCGGGGCCGCGGCCACGACGGCGGCTTCCGCGCACTCCTGCTCATCGGCCTCGAGCGCGGCGTCGGATACGGCGCTGCGGGTCGGCGGGTTGAACCACATCAGGAAGAGCCCTGACACCGACGTGGCGATGCCGACGATCGTGAGTCCCAGCACCGAGTATCCGCCGGTGGCGACGAGGGCGCCGGCGGCGGGTCCGATCATAAAGACCATTTCGGTGGAGATCGCGTCAAGCGCAAACGCGGTGCGCCGCTGCTCTCCCGTGGCGAGGACCCCGAGGGACTGCCGTACGACGCTGAAGATCGGCAGCGTCAGGAGTCCGCCGACGAACACCAGCGGCAGCAGCACCTCGTACGACACGTGCGGCACAATCGACCAGATGACGGCCTCGGATACGACCGACGGGATCAGGGCCTTGCGCAGGCCCACCGTGTCGACACGCCGTCCGCGCCAGGGTGCGCCGACGGCGATCCCGATGGTCATGACGGCTGCCGCGGCGCCGGCGGCGGCATAGCCCTGGCCCAGGGTCAGGACAATATGCAGGGTCAGCAGCACACCCGCGGCGGAGTGCGGTATGCGGGCAACCATTCCGACCAGCAGGAGGCGCCTGATCGGCCGGATGGCCAGCAGCTCCCGGTAAAGCGTGAAGTTCACGGACTACATCCTTTTAGTACTGCCCCGGCAGCCTCGTACTGCTCCCGGCAGGAAGCCCCCGCTGGCCGTCAGCTACGGCGCTGCGCGCTGCAATTTGATTTCGATCGAGTCAACCCGATCGGCAAACATTTCATTCCGGGCCCAGGCCATGTTGAGGCCGGCCACGATGGACTGCACCCCCGCGGCGTCGAGTCCGTCTTCGAGGAATAGGACCACCCGGAGTTCCGGGCCCGGTCCTCCGCCGGGAAGCTGCCGGCCGTCAGCCGCAGCCGAGGCAACTCCACCGCCAGGATGAATTTCAACACGCCGGATCTCCGGAAAGCCAACCGTGGCCCCGCCGAGGGACTGCGCCAGCTCGGGATCCGCGTAGCACGGCGTCCAGGGCCGCTGCTGCGCGAGGGCCCACACGGCGGGCCGGCGCACCACGAACGTCACGTCGGAACCGGGGTCCACGACCAGCAGCTCGGCGCCTTCCGCGACGGCGGACAATGCCGCGCGCGCCGCGTAGACGGCCACGGGGCGGCCCTCGGGGTGCCACGCGGCAAGCGCCGCGGCGGAAGTGAACACGGGCATGGCCGTCCGGCCGTCGGGCGCCTTGAGGGTCACGAGCGCCATGTCGGCCTGCTTGTCCCCCTTCAGCTCGTCGCCGTGCTGCGTGTGCCCGTGATTGTCCCCGTTTATGTCCCCTGCGGGGGGTGTCGCGCCGTCGCCTTCTTCGGCGAGCCGGGCAAGGATCGGCACGAAGACGCGTGCGGTGGCCAGCGATGCGATCACAGCGGCCTCGTCACCGCCGCCGCTGGCGAGCCGGTCGATGGCCGCGAGGTAGCCGGGGTCGGCAGCGCCGTCGTCGTCCTCGAAATTATGGATGCTGGCGTCGTCGCCGGCGAGGCTCCGGCCGGCCCACGGCTGGCCGGCGGAGTCGGCCGGCCCGCCGGCGCCCGCCAATGCAGCCGCGATGTGTCCGGGCAGATGGCGGGCCGGCGCGGCCTTCCCGCCTGCGTCCCGCGCCGGGTCCGTGCCTGCCGGCTGGTGTTTCATGGCAGCGGTCCGGCTAGCGGCGGCCGGCGACGTCGAGGGCCTCGGGCAGCGTGAAGTTGCCGTTGTAGAGGGCCTTGCCGATGATCGCGCCTTCGACGCCGAGCGGGACGAGGGAGCGCAGCACCTTGAGGTCATCGAGGCTGGAGATGCCGCCGGAAGCGACGACGGGCTTGCCCGTCTTCTCCACCATCTGGCGCAGCAGCTCGACGTTGGGACCCTGCAGGGTACCGTCCTTGGTCACGTCTGTCACGACGTAGCGGGCGCAGCCGGCTTCCTCGAGCCGGTTCAGGACCTCCCAGAGGTCCCCGCCTTCCTTGGTCCAGCCGCGGCCGGCGAGGGTGGTGCCGCGGACGTCGAGGCCCACGGCGATCTTGTCGCCGAAGCGCTCGATCACGCGGGACGTCCACTCCGGGTTTTCCAGCGCCGCGGTGCCGAGGTTGACCCGGGCGACGCCGAGGTCGAGGGCCTTCTCAAGAGATTCGTCGTCGCGGAGGCCGCCGGAGAGCTCCACCTTGATGTCCAGGCGCCCCACGACCTCGCGCAGCAGTTCGGCGTTGGAGCCGCGGCCGAACGCGGCGTCGAGGTCCACGAGGTGGACCCACTCGGCCCCCTGCTGCTGCCAGTTGAGGGCCGCTTCCAGCGGTGTGCCGTAGCTCGTTTCGCTGCCGGCCTCGCCCTGGACGAGGCGTACGGCCTGGCCGTTGACGACGTCGACGGCGGGCAGCAGCTCGAGCACGGGCAGCGGGGTTTCGGTGGTCATCGGGGATCCTCAGCTTCTCTGGGGGCGGCGGATGGTCAGGGAATGCGGCGGGCCCGCTAGGAGGCGGGCAGCGTCAGGAGGTAGGCGGCCAGCAGCGACATCCCGGCCAGGACATAGAACACGATCTGCACCCAGAGCGGGCTCTTCTGCTGCCGGAAGGACAGGGCCCCGCCGGCCAGGAGTCCGGCAAGTCCCATCAGGACGATGGACCACATCTAGGCGGTCTGTTCCGGGCCGGCGCCGGAGTCCCCGGCCGGGGACCCCTTCCGCAGGCTCCCGACCCAGTTGCGCAGCAGGTGCGCGCCGGCGTCGCCGGATTTTTCCGGGTGGAACTGCGTGGCGCACAGCGGACCGTTTTCCACCGCGGCGATGAAGGGGGCGCCGTGCTCCGACCAGGTGACGAGCGGTGCGGCCATCCGGGGCTGGATGACGTCAAAGTCCCACTTCTGCACGCCATAGGAGTGCACAAAGTAGAAGCGCTCGTTCTCCACGCCGTTGAAGAGCGTGGACCCGGCGGGAACGGACACCGTGTTCCAGCCCATGTGCGGGACCACTTCGGCGGGCAGCAGCTCGACTTTACCCGGCCACTCCCCCATGCCCGGGGCTTCGGTGCCGTGCTCCACGCCTGCTTCGAACAGGACCTGGAGGCCGACGCAGATGGCGAGCACGGGCCGGCCGCCGGCGACGCGGCGGCCGATCATCCGGATTCCGTCGACAGCCTTGAGTTCGTTCATGACCGTCCCGAACGCGCCGACACCGGGGACAACCAAGCCGTCGGCGTTGAGCACGTCTTCGGGTTTGGCGCTGAGGATCACCTCGGCACCGGCCCGTTCCAGGGCGCGGACAGCCGAGCGGACGTTGCCGGAGCCGTAGTCCAGCACCGTGACGGTGGGCTTGCCCTCGGGCGAGGCAGGCTTCCGGCCGGCGTCGGGATCGATGATGGCGCCGTCCTGCAGCACCTTGCCGGTCACAGTGCACCCTTGGTGGAGGGGATGCCTTCGACGCGGGGGTCCGGTTCCACGGCCGCGCGGAGGGCGCGGGCAAACGCCTTGAACTGGGCCTCGACGATGTGGTGCGGGTCCCGGCCGGCCGTGACATTCATGTGCAGGCAGATGCCGGCGTGCAGGGTGATGGCCTCGAAGACGTGCCGGGTCAGCGACCCGGTGAAGTGTCCGCCGATCAGGTGGTATTCCTGGCCTGCGGGCTCGCCGCCGTGCACGAGGTACGGGCGGCCGGAGACGTCGACGACGGCGTGCGCCAGTGCCTCGTCCAGGGGGACCGTCGCCTCCCCGAAGCGCCGGATGCCGGCTTTGTTCCCCAGTGCCGTGCGCAGGACCTCGCCAAAGGTGATGGCGACGTCCTCGACCGTGTGGTGGACGTCGATGTGGGTGTCGCCGGTCGCCTTGACCGTCATGTCGATCAGGGAGTGCTTGCTCAGCGCCGTCAGCATGTGGTCGTAGAAAGGAACCGAGGTGCTGATGTCCGAGACGCCGGTGCCGTCCAGGTTGATCTCGACCAGCACGGATGACTCGCTGGTGGTCCGTTCCAGGCGTGCGGTCCGGCCCTCGGCAGCGGCTGATCCGGTGTTGCTCATGTGGGGGTGTCCTTTGGTGATGAAGGCGGTGCTGGGCGTTCTGGCGGTGGTGGTGTTCCGGAGCTGATGACCCTGCCTTAAGTCTAGGCCCGCAGTTCCGCGGGGCCGCCCAGGATCCGTTCGAGGGCCACGAGGAACGCTGTGGTTTCCGTCTCAGTGCCGGCTGTGACGCGCAGGTGGCCGGGGATGCCGACGTCCCGGATGAGCACTCCGGCCTCCAGCAGGCCCTTCCAGACCGCATGCGGATCCTCGACGCCGCCGAAGAAGACGTAGTTCGAATCCGAGGCCGACGGCTTGAGGCCCATCCGCTGCAGCTCGGAAACGATCCTGTCCCGCTGGCGTTTGATGTCCTCGACGTCGGCCATGAGCGCCACACGGTGGTGCAGGGCGGCAAGGGCAGTTGCCTGGGTGACGGCCGAGAGGTGGTAGGGCAGCCGGACCAGCCGCAACGCGTCGGCCACCTCGGGCGCCGCCGCCATGTAACCGAGGCGCGCGCCGGCCAGCGCGAAGGCTTTGCTCATGGTGCGCGAGACGATCAGCCGTTCGCGGCCCGGGAGCAGTTCGAGCGCGCTCGGCGTGCCGTCGTGGGCGAACTCGTGGTACGCCTCGTCGACGATCACGATGGTCTGGCTGGCTTCGCCGGCCTCGTACACGGCTTCCACGACGTCGAGCCCGAGGCCCGTGCCCGTGGGATTGTTCGGCGAGCAGAGGAAGACGACGTTGGGCTGGAGCTCACGGACCTGCCGCGCCGCCGATTCCGCGCTCAGCCCGTAGTCGCCGGCGCGCACGCCCACAACGTATCCGGTGTCCGTGCCCGCGGCGAGCAAGGGGTACATGGAGTAGGTGGGAGGGAAGCCCAGTGCGGTGCGCCCGGGTCCGCCGAAGGCCTGCAGGATCTGCTGGAGTACCTCGTTGGAGCCGTTGGCGGCCCAGAGGTTTTCCGCGCCCAGCCCGTGGCCGAGGTATTCGGCCAGCGCTTCACGCAGCTCAGTAAATTCCCGGTCCGGGTAGCGGTTCAGGCCGGCGGCTGCCTCAGTGACAGCCTTCGAGATGGCTTCCTGCACGTCGGCCGGGACACCGTGGGTGTTCTCGTTGACGTTGAGCAGGATGGGGACGTCCAGCTGCGGCGCGCCGTAGGGGCTCATGCCCCGCAGATTCGTCCGGAGGGGAAGTCGGTTCAGTCGCTCTAACTGGTCAGTCACTTCACTAGTTTAAGTGAGACGTCGGCGGGCCTTGAAACTGTGACGCCCTGGACCGGGAAACGTGGGCGCCGTGGCGGCCGCGTGATCCGTGGCTCTCGGGCGCCGGCGGTGCTACTTCACCGGGACGAAGAGCGTCTGGCCGGGCCGGACGCGGGCGGCGTCGAGGTTGTTGAGCTGGACGATGTCGGCGACAACGTCGCGGGGGTCGCGCTCGGGGGCCACGGTTCCGGCGATGGCCCACAGCGATTCCCCGGGCTGCACCGTGACGGAGACGGTGGGGGTGACCGACAGCTCGGAGGCGGACTCTGAGGCCTTGGCCGGCGCATTCAGGAAGCCGCCGAGCGAAAGGATCAAGGCGGCCAGCAGGATGAGCGGCACGCCGAAGAACACAAACCGGCCCCGCCTGGTCAGACGGAGCGGCGCCTGCTTGGGGCGGGAGCCCCGGCCGGAGGCAGCCCCTTTGGGGGAGGCTGCCTTGCCGAAGGAGGCGCGGGGCAGGGACTTGCCGTAGCCACCGGCCGCGCCGTGGCCGAATGTGTCGTGAAACGCGCTTGATGCTGACATGAACTGAGCCCTCCTGGACCATACTGTGCCGCCCGGCGTACTCCACGTACTTGCCGCCAACCGGCCCGATCTTCGAACATAGAACCGAATGTTTCGCTCTCATCGGACTGCAATGCTTTCATCCGATCCGCAATGTTCGAACACATATTCGAACTTCACTCCTCCAGTTTTAGCACCTATTGACGAACATTGTCGAGACTCGCTAGAACAAATGTTTGAAAATGGTGTGCGGCTGGCCTACGTTTGAGTCACAGGACAACCACTTCTGCAGTCGGTCATCAATAGTTGATCAGCAGGGTCTGACATTCAGGCCGGAAGGGCCCGATAACTGCCTTCACGGCAGCCGGGCGGAATCGAAAGGCATTGGCGAACATGGCAGCACAAGCCACCGGCGGCAGGGCATCCCAGCGGAGCCCGCAGTCCGCCAGGCCTCCCAAGAGCCTGACCGTGCGGCAGAAGAAGATCCTGGAAACCATCCAGCGTTCGGTGACGGACAACGGCTACCCTCCCTCGATGCGCGAGATCGGCGACACCGTGGGTCTGGCGAGCCTTTCCAGCGTGACCCACCAGCTGTCCCAGCTCGAGAAGCTCGGCTACCTGCGGAGGGACCCCAAACGTCCACGCGCCATGGAAGTGCTGATGCCGCTGACCCTTGATGAGGGCAGCACCAAGGTTTCCGGCGTCGAGAAGTCCAGCGGACTGCGTGCCGTCGGCGGACTCTCCGTCTCGGAACTGGCCAGCGCCACCGATACTGCGATGGTGCCGCTGGTGGGCCGGATCGCGGCCGGCGGTCCGATCCTCGCGGACCAGGTGGTGGAGGACATCATGCCGCTGCCGCGCCAGCTGGTGGGCCACGGCGAACTCTTTATGCTCAAGGTGGCGGGCGACTCGATGATCGATGCCGCCATCTGCGACGGCGACTGGGTGGTGGTGCGCCGGCAGGGTGACGCCGTGAACGGTGACATTGTGGCCGCGCTCCTGGACGACGAGGCGACGGTGAAGACCTTCCGCCAGCGGGACGGCCACACCTGGCTGCTGCCGCAGAACACGCAGTACGAGCCGATCCTGGGCGACCACGCCGTCATCATGGGCAAGGTCGTTTCGGTCCTGCGCTCCCTCTGACGGTTGCGGCCACGAACACCTGGGCCGCCAACTCCTGAAGCCAAGGTCCCCGCCGGGTGCTCCGGACGGGGACCTTTTGCTTTTCGGGCTCCCGCCTGGCTCCCCTGCGTACTTACTCGCGTGCCTGGCTGCCTACGTGGCGGACTGTGCCGATTCCTTGGCGCGCCGCTCCAGGGCAGCGAAGGCGACGGCGGGATCGGTCGTGGGCCAGAACGGCGGCAGCGCCGCACGGAGGAATCCCCCGTAGCGTTCCGTGGACAGGCGCGAATCCAGCACCGCCACCACCCCCTTGTCCGACGTCGACCGGATCAGCCGTCCGGCCCCCTGGGCCAGCCGGATCGCGGCATGCGTTGCCGAGACGCTCATGAACCCGTTGCCGCCGGCCTGGGCCACTGCCCGGGAGCGTGCCGTCATGAGCGGATCATCCGGCCGCGGGAACGGAATCCGGTCGATGACCACCAGCCGGCAGGAGTCCCCGGGAACGTCGACGCCCTGCCACAGCGACATGGTGCCGAACAGGCACGTGTCCGGTTCATCGGCGAACTGGCGGACAAGCGCCGTCATGGTTGAATCCCCCTGGCACAGGATGCTCATGTCCAGCCGGGGCCGCATCGCCTCCGCGGCGTCCTCGGCCGCCCGGCGGGACGAGAACAGGCACAGTGCCCCGCCGCCGGAGGCCCTGATCAGTTTTTCCAGCTCGTCGAGGGCTTCCGGGGACGTGCCGCGGCCTGGCTTGGGCAGGTGCTTGGCTACATAGAGGATGCCCTGCTTGGGATATTCGAAGGGCGACCCGACGTCCACCCCGGTCCAGCTGGGTGCGCCCGGACCGACCAGGCCGAGTCCGCCCGCGGCGGGCTCGAAGGCCGAGCCGATCGCGAGGGTCGCCGAGGTCAGGATGACGGTGTGGTCCGCGAACAGGCCCTCGCGGAGCCTCCCGGCGACGCTCAGCGGGGCCACATTGATCAGGGCCGGAGCGGACTCGTCGGGCTGGGCGTAACCCTGCGCCGGATCGAACGTGCTGTTCCGGGAGAACCAGACCACCTCGCGGTTTTCGCGGGCGGCCAGCAGCCGTTCGCAGAGTTCCAGGATGACCATAAGGCGGGAGCGCGCCAGCTGGCGTCCGCCATCGGCGGTGGTGGCGCTGTCGCCCTTGGAATCGGAGAGGGCTGCGCGGCAGGCGTCACGCAGCTGGTCCACGCAGTCCAGCTGTTCGCTGTTGAGCCCGTTGGGCATCAGCCCGCTGGGGACGCCTTCTATGGCAAGTTCGAGGTTGGCCGCGGCGTTGTTGAGCGCGTCCACGGTGATGCCGGTGTGCTTCCGGGCCCCGGACGCGGCGACGTGCACCATCGCGACGGAGAGCTGTCCGGACACGGCTCCGGTAACGCGGTCCTGCAGCTCGTGCGCCTCATCGACCACCACGACGTCGTACTCGGGCAGCACGGCGAGTCCTTCGAAGGCGCTGACGGCCAGCATGGCGTGGTTGGTGACGACGACGTCGGCGTCGGCGGCGTTCTGCCGGGCCAGTTCGCTGAAGCATTCCGCGGCGAGGGGGCATTTCTGCGCGCCGAGGCATTCCATCGACGTGACGGAGACCTGGCGCCAGGCGCGGTCCGTCACACCGGGCATGAGCTCGTCACGGTCCCCCGAGGCGGTTTGCTCGGCCCACTCGCGGAGCCGGACGACTTCCTTGCCGAACTGGGAGGACGGGCCGCCCATGGCCGCGGCAAAGTGCGGCACGGACGTGTCCTCGCCGAGGGAGAAGAGCTGGCCCTCTGAGGGTTCTTCCGAGGGGAAGCCGCCCTCGAGCTTGTGGCGGCAGACGTAATTGGACCGGCCCTTGACGAGGGCGACCTTGACCGGGCGCTCCAGGGCAGGGGTGATGGTCTTGAGCAGCCGGGGCAGGTCTCGGCCCACGATCTGGGTCTGCAGGGCCAGGGTGGCGGTGGAGACGAGGGTGGGCTTGTCACTGACGAGCGAGTGCGCGATCAGCGGGATCAGGTAGGCCAGTGACTTTCCTGTGCCGGTGCCGGCCTGGACCAGGAGGTGGTCGCCGGTGTCGATGGCGCGGGCGACCTGCCGGGCCATTTCGTGCTGGCCCGTGCGGCTCTGGCCGCCCATGCCGGAAACCGCCCGGTCGAGGAGTTCGATCACGAACTCCCCGCCGGCCGGGCGGTTCTTTGCGGCCGGAACCTGCGCGGCTGGTGTCTCGTCGCGGGAAGTGTCCCCTTCCGGGTCCTCCCCCGCCGGGCGGGCCGCGTCGGTGGCCGCTCCGGTTGCCGCTGCCTTAGTCATTGCTGATGAACGAATCCAGTTCAGCGGCCAGGCCCTCGCGCACCATCACGACGGCGCGGGTGCCGGTTTCCACATGGTCGAGGCTGAGGATCTCGGCGTCGGTCTCGTGCAGTTTGCTGAGCAGGTCCCCGCGGTTGTACGGGATCATCAGTTCCAGTTTCACGCTGGGCCGCGGAATGCCTTCGCTGATGGCCTGCAGCAGTTCCGGGATGCCTTCCCCGGTGCGTGCCGACACCACAATGTGGCGCGGTTCGCGCTGCTTGAGCCGTTCGATCACGAACGGATCGGCGGCGTCGGCCTTGTTCAGGACGATGATTTCCGGCACCTTGCGCGCATCGACCTCGCTGAAGACGGCGCGGACGGCGGCGATCTGGCCTTCCGGATCCGGGTGTGAGACGTCGACGACGTGCAGGATCAGGTCCGCGTCCGCCACTTCTTCCAGGGTGGAGCGGAAGGCCTCCACGAGCTGGGTGGGCAGCGAACGGACGAAGCCCACTGTGTCGGCAAGGGTGTAGCCCAGCCCGTCCGAGGTTTCGGCCTTGCGGACCGTCGGATCCAGCGTGGCGAACAGGGCGTTCTCCACGAGCACCCCGGCGTCGGTGAGCCGGTTCAGCAGTGATGACTTTCCGGCGTTGGTGTAGCCGGCGATTGCCACCGAGGGCACGGCGTTACGACGCCGGTTGGCGCGTTTGGTTTCCCGGGCCGGTTTCATTGCAGCAATCTCGCGCCGCAGCTTGGCCATCCGGGTGCGGATCCGGCGGCGGTCCAGTTCGATCTTGGTTTCACCGGGACCCCGCGAACCCATGCCGGCGCCGGCACCGCCCACCTGGCCACCGGCCTGGCGCGACATCGACTCGCCCCAGCCTCGCAGGCGCGGGAGCAGGTATTCGAGCTGCGCCAGTTCCACCTGCGCCTTGCCCTCGCGGCTCTTGGCGTGCTGGGCGAAAATGTCCAGAATCAGGGCCGTGCGGTCAATGACTTTGACCTTGACGATGTCTTCCAGGCCGCGCCGCTGGGACGGAGCCAGTTCGGCGTCGACCACAACGGTGTCCGCGCCGGTGGACATCACGATGTCCTTGAGTTCCTGCGCCTTGCCGGAGCCGAGGAAGGTGCCCGGGTCGGGCTTCGCCCGGCGCTGGACGATGCCGTCGAGCACTTCCGAGCCGGCAGTCTCCGCGAGTGCTGCGAGTTCGCGCAGCGAGTTCTCGGCGTCGGCAAGGGTGCCTTCGGTCCAGAGCCCGGCGAGGACAACGCGTTCGAGGCGCAACTGCCGGTATTCAACTTCGGTGACGTCTTCGAGTTCGGTGGACAGGCCGGCGGTGCGGCGCAGGGCGTGCCGTTCCGCGAGGTCCTGCTGGTCGCCGTCGTAGTTGGTGAAGTCCTCGTCCTGCCGGGAAATGGCCTGGGCCTTGCCGAGCACCGACTTGGGTTCGCCGGCGCCCGGTGCCGCCTTGCGGGCAGGGGTGTCCTTCGAGAGGATCCGGTCGATGACAGCCTGGATTTCGGCAGGACTCATGTCCTGGGCTGCTGAATCGGGTCCGGTGTTGGGCTGGCTGGTCATGGTCTCCTTAGAAGGTTCGGCAGTTTCAGAATAGTGCCGATCGGTGCTGTGTGGGGCGGTATTCGCGCTGGGCTGACGACTATCGGTCATTCGGGCCTCCTGGGTTGCCTGCGGCAGCTGTGCCGGGGGCAGGGCGGGCTCCAGATGGGAGCGGTGAAAGAGGAGAGATCTGCGGGGGCACGGGCGGACATCTCCCGACTGCGACTGGACAGTCTTCGGGCTGTCCAGTGAGCGGACTCAGATGAGCACTGCTGGACTCCAAGGGGATCGGGCGCCGGCAGGTGGGCAGAACGTTGCACTGATCACCAATGGGGGCGCGCTGAGCGGAAGGTAAGTACCTGCGTCGCTGCGGGGACGGGATGTGACCCGTGCCGGCTACTTGAAGTTCAAGATCATGTATTAAACCCTAGCAGACCGCTTTCCTGTCCCGGACCGGCGGCTGACCTGCTGCCGCCCGGTGGCTGCCGGCCCGTTTCCATCGGTTTCCCATACGGGCCGACAGCCAACTAATCTGGCCAGTTATGGAGTCTGCACACTATTTCAGCGCCCAGCCGGCCGGGCCGTTCAGCCGCAAACCACTGACCGTGGAGCTTGCCGGTGAGACGCGCCGGCTGCAGACCTCCTCGGGTATCTTCAGCCCGGACGGCATTGACAAGGGAACGGCCGTGTTGCTGGCCGAGGCCCCGTCCCCGGCGCCGCAGGGAAACCTCCTGGACATCGGCTGCGGCTGGGGTCCGATCGCCCTGACCCTGGCGCTGCGGGCCCCGCATTCGCGCGTCTACGCGGTGGACGTCAACGAGCGCTGTGCGACCTTGACGAACGAGAACGCGGCGCTGCTGGGGCTCGGAAACGTCACGGCCAGCACTCCCGACGCCGTCGATCCGGAGCTGCGCTTCGACACCATCTGGTCCAACCCGCCCATCCGGATCGGCAAGGATGAGCTCCATGCCCTGCTGCTCCTGTGGCTGCCGCGGTTGGCGCCGGGCGGCTCGGCGTGGCTTGTGGTGCAGAAGAACCTGGGCTCCGATTCGCTGCAGCGCTGGCTGGCCACCGAGCTCGACGGGAGTTTCACCGTGACGCGCGAGAGCACGTCGAAGTCGTTCCGCATCCTGCGGGTCAGGAAAGCGTCCCGCTAGCCACGATCACGGCCGGGCCGCTGAGTTCGACGTGCTCGTGGCCCTCCGCGCCGAGGAAAAACTTCACGCCGACGACGCCGCCCGGGACGTGGACGCTCCAGGCGTCCGGGGCGCCCTGGCCGGCCCAGTGGCGGATGGCGACCGCGGCCGCGCAGGCGCCCGTGCCGCAGGACTGGGTCTCCCCCACGCCCCGCTCATGGACGCGCATGGTGATGGTTCCGACGCCCTCGTGGACCAGGGGTTCGGACGGGACGACGAATTCGACGTTGGTGCCGTGCGGCGGGGTGGGGTCGACCTGGGGTGCGGCGAACAGCTGCGTGGCCTGCAGTTCGGCCAGTTCCGCCAGCGCCACCACGGTGTGCGGGTTGCCCATGCTGACGGACAGGGCCGGCCGGGCGACCTCCAGTCCGGCCGCGCCGACCAGTGAATCCATGGCCCGCGCCGTCGCCTCCCCCGGGAAAATGAACTCCCAGGGGCCCATGTCGACGGCGTAGCCGCCGGCGGTGCGGACGATCGTCTTGGGTCCGCCGCGGGTGCCGATGGTCAGGGATTCACCAGCGGGCAGCTCGACGAGGCCCTCCGCGATCAGGAAGTGGACAAACACGCGGACACCGTTGCCGCACATTTCGGACAGTGAGCCGTCGCCGTTGCGGTAATCCATGAACCACTCGGCGTCCGGGTGCTCCGCGAGCAGCTCCTGGCCCTCGGGAAGCAGCCGGGAGGGGACGGCCCGGATCAGCCCGTCACCGCCGATGCCGCGGTGCCTGTCGCACAGTGCTGCGACCTGCTCCGGGGTGACCGAGAGGGTGCCGTTCGGGTCGGCGAGGAGCACAAAATCGTTGCCGGTGCCGTGGCCTTTGGAAAACTTGAGACCGCTCAGGGCCGCGGTCTCGGCTTCCGGGTTTCGGTCAAGGGCTGCGGCAAGGGTTTCATCCATGATTCAAGATTACCGGTCCCGGATGGCCGGGGCGGCACAGCGCGGCGGCGCTGGCCACGAGTCCTGGATCCCGCCAGTCCAGCCACCGGATCCGGGGATCGGCGCGGAACCAGGTCAGCTGGCGGCGGGCGAACTGCCGGGTCGCGACGATCGTGTCCTCGGCTGCCTGCGCGGCGTCGGCCTCGCCGTCGAGGACTTTGAGGAACTGGGCGTAGCCGAGGGCCCGCGGGGCGGTCCTGCCGAGTCGGAGGCCGGCGGCGTCGAGCCGCCGGACTTCTTCGAGCAGCCCCTGGTCCACCATGGCGTGGACGCGGCGGGCGAGCCGTTCCCTGAGCAGTTCGCGGTCCACGTCGAGGCCGATCTGCACGGCCGGCTGGACGTACTCACGGGTGGGCATGAAGGAGCTGAAGGGCCGGCCGGTGAGTTCGCGCACCTCCAGGGCGCGGATGATCCGCCGCGCGTCGCCGAGCCGGCCCGCGGACACCGGATCCACGGCCTCCAGCCGTGCCCGCAACGGAGCCGGGCCGCCGGATTCCAGTTCCGCCTCGAGCCGGCTGCGGATGGCGGGGTCGGTACCCGGGAACTCCAGCACATCCAATGCTGCACGGACGTAGAGCCCGGAGCCGCCGGCCAGGATGGCCCGTTTGCCGCGGGCGTGGATGTCGGCGATCAGTGCGCGGGCCTGCTGCTGGAATTCCGAGACGCTGGCTTCCTCGGTCACGTCGAGGATGTCGAGGAGGTGGTGCCGCACTCCCCTGCGTTCGGCCTCGGTGATTTTCGCGGTGCCGATGTCCATGCCGCGGTAGAACTGCATCGAATCGGCGTTGATGACCTCGCCGTTGAGTTCCAGCGCCAGCGAGACGGCAAGGTCCGATTTGCCGGATCCCGTGGGCCCGACGACGGCGATCACCGGCGGCGCGCCGGGTGCCGTCCGGGATTGCGGGTCCGGCGTTCCGCCGGCGGGCCTGTCCTGCGGACCTGCCACCGGGTTAACGGCCGCGGACCGGAAGGGTGGGCATGCCCAGGGACACGCCGGTCTTGCCGGCGGCCGCGCCGGGGACGGGCGCCCCGCAAGAGTCGGCCTGGGACCTGTCCCAGGCGTCGCCGGCGCGGGAGCGGCGGAGGCTGTAGTCGTCCGCCGACGCAGGATCGGCGACGAGGTGGAAGGAGGCCGCCTCGGTGATGGTCACGGTGACGAGATCGCCGGGGCGCGGCACCTCGGCGCCGGCAGGCACCGAGAAATGCACCAGCCGCTGGTCCTGGGCACGGCCGGAGAGCCGGTGGGTTTCCTCGGCTTTGCGGCCGGACTGGGCCGTGACCATGACCTCGACGCGGCGGCCGAGCTGGCGGGCGTTCTCCTCGGCGGCGATCCGGTCCTGCAGTGCGGTGAGTCGTTCAAAGCGTTCCTGGACCACGGCTTTGGGTAGCTGGTCCGGGAGGTCCGCTGCCGGTGTGCCGGGCCGCTTGGAGTACTGGAAGGTGAAGGCGGTCGCGAAGCGCGACTTCTCCACAACGTCGAGGGTGGCCTGGAAGTCCTCCTCGGTCTCGCCGGGGAATCCGACGATGATGTCCGTCGAAATGGAGGCGTGCGGGATCTTGTCTCGCACCTTGTCCAAGATGCCGAGGAACTTCGTCGAGCGGTAGGAACGGCGCATGTCCTTGAGGACCTTGTCCGAACCGGACTGCAGCGGCATATGCAGCTGGGGCATGACGTTGGGGGTTTCGGCCATGGCGTCGATGACGTCGTCGGTGAAGGCGGCCGGGTGCGGGCTCGTGAAGCGGACGCGTTCCAGGCCCGGGATGTCCCCGCAGGCGCGCAGGAGCTTGGAGAACGCCAGCCGGTCGCCGAATTCGACGCCGTAGGAATTGACGTTCTGGCCCAGCAGCGTCACTTCGATGGCGCCGTCGTCGACGAGGGCCTGGATCTCGGCGAGGATGTCGCCGGGGCGGCGGTCCTTTTCCTTGCCCCGCAGGGCCGGGACGATGCAGAACGTGCA
Source organism: Arthrobacter sp. UYCu712 (assembly GCF_040547005.1). Taxonomy (NCBI): domain Bacteria; kingdom Bacillati; phylum Actinomycetota; class Actinomycetes; order Micrococcales; family Micrococcaceae; genus Arthrobacter; species Arthrobacter sp. UYCu712. Next base: position 83,229 of record NZ_JBEPOZ010000011.1, on the reverse strand, counting down.
GGTATTGTTGCAGCCCACGGAAATTGAGACCCAGCCGGAGTAGACTGAGTCACGCTTGGTGGGAAGCGTGGACGGGAAGACGTCGAGGGACTCGAGGATCTCGAGCTGCGCCTCGTTGTTGTGGCGTGCCCGGTCCAGCAGGGCAGGCAGGGCGCCGACGTTGTGCGTGCCGAAGACGGCGTCCACCCAGGGCGCCTTCTTCAGGATGGTTTCGCGGTCCTTCTGCGCCAGGCAGCCTCCGACGGCGATCTGCATGCCCGGGTTGGCGGCTTTCACCGGCGCGAGGATGCCGAGGTTGCCGTACAGCTTGTTGTCCGCATTTTCCCGGACCGCGCAGGTGTTGAAGACCACGACGTCGGCCAGTTCCCCCGCCGCGGGAACGTAACCGGCGGCTTCGAGCATCCCGGACATCCGCTCGGAATCGTGGACGTTCATCTGGCAGCCGAAAGTACGCACCTGATAGGTACGGGGCTGCGCGGCGACGGGTGCCTGCGCGGTGCCGGAGGCCGGCGTCCCGTCCGTGGAAGGGGTGGTGCCGGCTGCTGGGGAGGGAATGGTCAAACTCACCTGTTAAGGGTAACGGGTCGGCACGGTTGCCGCGCCGGACCGGGTGCCGGCAGCCCGGTCAGTAGCCTGGACCGGTCAGTAGGCTGGGCCGGCGTCCTCACGGGCCGCCGCATCGGCGACGACCTCGCCCACGAACCGGAAGGCCTGCGAGGGCTGGTAACCCTTGCGGGCAAGCATGGACGCCAGCCGGCGTGTGGTCTTGTCCCGCGTCTCACGGTCCTCGAGCCCGGTGGCTCCCCGGAGCTTACGCTCGACGAGCTCCCGGGCCGCGGCTTCCTCGGCCTCGTCGCTGAGCTGCTCGAGGGCAACAGCGGCAGTGTCGCCGTCGATGCCTTTGTCCGCGAGTTCGCGCCGCAGGGCGCCCTTGGCAAGCTTCCGGCTTTGGGACCGGCTGCGGACCCACATGTCTGCGAACTCCGCGTCGTCGACGAGCCGGACTTCCTCGAAGCGGTCCAGCACGGCTTCGGCGACGTCATCGGGGACGTTCCGCTCGGCCAGCTTGCGGGCGAGCTGGAGCCGGCTCTTGGGTGAGGAAGTCAGCTGCCGCAGCACGATGGTGCGCGCTACCGCCGCCGGATCGGCTTCGAGGTCCTCTTCCGGAGACCCCCCTTGCCCGCGGCGCCCTTCGCGGGGCGCGCCGTGGGCCGCGCCGCCATCCTCGACGGCGGGGGCAGGATTCCGGGACGGGAATCCTGCCCCCTTGCGCCGTCCGCCGTTAGAAGCCGTCAACGGCCTTCAGCTTCGGTGAAGCTTCGGCCTCGACCGGCGCCTTCACGCCGACGCCGAGCTTCTCCTTGATCAGACGCTCGAGCTCGGCCGCAAGCTCGGGGTTGTCGCGCAGGAAGCGGCGCGAGTTCTCCATGCCCTGGCCCAGCTGGTCACCGTCGTAGGTGAACCACGAGCCGGACTTCTTGATAAAACCGTGCTCGACACCCATGTCGATGATGCCGCCCTCGCGGGAAATGCCCTGGCCGTAGATGATGTCGAATTCGGCGATCTTGAAGGGCGGGGCCATCTTGTTCTTGACGATCTTGGCCTTGGTGCGGTTACCGACCGAGTCCGCACCTTCCTTGAGGGTCTGGATCCGGCGGACGTCGATGCGGATGGACGCGTAGAACTTCAGGGCTTTACCACCGGTGGTGGTTTCCGGAGAACCGAAGAACACGCCGATTTTCTCGCGCAACTGGTTGATAAAGATGGCGGTGGTCTTGGTCTGGCTCAGGCGTCCGGTGATCTTACGCAGGGCCTGGCTCATGAGGCGCGCCTGCAGGCCGACGTGGCTGTCGCCCATGTCGCCTTCGATTTCGGCGCGGGGAACCAGCGCGGCAACGGAGTCGATAACGATGACGTCGAGGGAGCCCGAGCCGATCAGCATGTCCATGATCTCCAGGGCCTGCTCGCCGGTATCCGGCTGCGAAACCAGGAGCGCGTCGGTGTCGACGCCCAGCTTGGCGGCATATTCCGGGTCCAGCGCGTGCTCGGCGTCGATGAAGGCTGCGATGCCACCCAGGCGCTGGGCGTTCGCCACCGCGTGCAGTGCGACGGTGGTCTTACCGGAGGATTCCGGGCCGTAGATCTCAACGACCCGGCCGCGGGGCAGCCCGCCAATTCCCAGGGCTACATCCAACGCGATGGAACCGGTCGGGATGACCTCGATGGGCGCCCGGACTTCGTCACCCAGGCGCATGACAGAGCCTTTGCCGAACTGCTTGTCAATCTGGGCAAGCGCTGCATCGAGCGCCTTCTGGCGATCCGGGGCTGCTGCCATGGTTCACACCTCTAATGCTTTCTCGCTGTGGAGTGGCCGTATTTCTCGGCCCGTTATCTGTCTTCACTGACGCTACCTGCACCCACCGACAGAGTTGCCGGCGGCGCCGCGTATGTGGAAACAGTCTAGGAAAAAGCATAGTCCCACCCGAACAGATATTCGAACAATCCGGCGGCGTGTCAACAGCGGAGCGTCCCGGCCGGCCGCCTCCGCTAGGGGTCAGCGCCGCGGGCCTCCGCGGTGGATCAGCGCGGTGTGACGTCGCGGCCCAGCCGGCGTTCTGGCGGCACGTCCTGGACGACGCACAGGGCCAGCCATACCTGCCGCGGCGGGATCCCGGCCCTGAGGGCCTGGTCTGCCGTGCGTCCGCCCACTCCGGCCAGGACCAGCGAGCTGCTGAGGACGCGGGAGTACCCTGCCCCGAACTCGTCGTCCATAAGCCGCCAGAAGTCACTGATTCGCACCAATAAAGTCTCTCACGGTGCGGGACCATAGAATGGTTGCCATGAGCAACCCAGCCGGGGAAACCGGTACGTCAGCAGGAATTCCGGGCGACCCAGGGGATCCCGCCGACGCTGCCCTCAACGCCGTCGAGCACCAGCTGAGCCTGCTCTGGCGCCGGGCCCGTTCGGTCTCCCAGCAGCTGTCCCGGCAGGTTCATCCGGACATGGAGCCTGCCGCGTACGGCTTGCTGTCCGTGATCCGCCGGCAGGGCCCCATCCGGCTCACTGAACTGGCGTCCTGCATCGGCGTCGGCAAGCCCTCCGTGAGCCGCCAGATCGCTTTCCTTGAGAACCTCGACCTCGTGTCCAAGGAGGCCGATCCGCTCGATGGCCGGGCGCAGTCGATCAGGCTGACGGACAAGGGCGAAGAGAAAATGCACCAGGTCCAGGACGCCCGCCGCGAAGTCTTCCGTGAACGGCTCTCGGAGTGGCCGGCCGGGGACCTGCAGGCCCTCGCCACCCTGATGGCGAAGCTCAACGCCACCTACGAGCGCGACGGTTTCCCCAGGGACGAGTCCCTGTAAGGACCGCTGGGGCTCCTACCCGGCACAGCGCCCCGCCGCCGACTTTTCCGGCACAACAGGGCCCGGGGCACGGAAAAGGCCCCCGGCACACCGCCGGGGACCTTCCTGGAATCGCATGGGGGACGGAGCTAGCGCGCCCCGGAAAGAAGGCCCTTGGCCAACTCTTCGTTCAGGTCCGAGTTGAGCTCACGGTCCAGGTCACGGCCGTAGCGCTGTGCGAACTCCTGCGGGACGGTGTCCGGAACTGCCACACCCTCGGCGACGGCGACGCGGTCGCTGACTTCGCGGAGCATGCTGGAGAGCGGAACATCGAGGGCCGAGCAGATCGAGGAAAGAAGCTCCGAGGAGGCTTCCTTTTGGCCGCGTTCCACTTCACTCAGGTAGCCCAGTGAAACACGGGCGCTGTGCGAGACTTCGCGGAGGGTACGGCCTTGGCGTTGGCGAACATCGCGCAGGACATCGCCGATTTCGTGACGAAGTACAACCATTTTGCGCTCCTTCTGTTCGCTCTTAGCCTGATCGGCGAGGCCCACATCCTTCCAGCGGACAACGCCGTTTACGGATACGGGCTGCTTTACCATCTGTATCGCCTTGCTCCCTCGTATGTTGAGTCCGCCGCTGTGAGGCGAACTATTGATGCTTTCATCCTAGGCGCCTCCCATATTCGGAGGCGACACAATGTAACAACTATTGGGATTCAACTTTTGTTCCCGGCAACCTTACGCAGGCTGGCCCGTGGGCGCCAGTACTTCCAGCAGGCGGTCCAGCGCCGCGGCACAGGCCAGGGCCCGGATTTCCGCCCGACTGCCCTCGAAAGTGTAGGCGTACGACGTGGAGCCGTCCGCCGTGGCAATGCCGACATACACCGACCCCACGGCCTTGCCCGCGTGCGGCTCGGGGCCCGCGACGCCGGTGGTGGACACCCCGATGTCGGCCCCGCAGATCCGGCGGGTGCCGGCTGCCATGGCGGCAGCGACCTCTCCGTCCACGGCCCCGACGTCGTCGAGGAGGTCCCGGGGCACTCCCAGCACGCCGGCCTTGACCGAGTCCTGGTAGGAGACCACGCCGCCCTGCAGCATCCCCGAGGCGCCGGGGGTGTCGGCCAGGACGGCAGCGACCATGCCGGCGGTCAGGGATTCGGCGGTGGCGACGGTCAGCCCGCGCTCGATTGCCTGGTTGACGGCCTGTTCCGCGATGCGGTGAAGGTTGGGATGCAGAGTGGTCATTGCTTGCCCTCCTGGTTCTGCGGTGCCCGGCGGCCGCTGGCGCGCAGCTTGAGGGCCTCGATGACGTATTCTCCGCCGGTCCAGACCGTAATGGCCAGGGCAGCCATCATGACGGCAAAGGCCACGACGCCGAGCCACGGCGCGAGGGAGGCCAGCGGGATGACGTACAGGAATATGGCCGCCGTCTGGACGACGGTCTTGAGCTTGCCGCCCCTGGAGGCCGGGATCACGCCGTAGCGGATGACGAAGAACCGCAGCCCCGTGATGCCCCACTCACGGACCAGGATCAGGATGGTGACCCACCACGGGAGTTCCTGGAGCAGGGAGAGCATCACCAGGGCGGAGCCGATCAGGAGCTTGTCCGCGATCGGGTCGGCGATTTTGCCGAAGTCGGTGACGAGTCCGCGGCTGCGGGCGATGTCGCCGTCGAGTTTGTCCGTGTAGATCGCGACGGCGAACGTCGCCGCCGCCACCCAGCGCCAGACGCCGTTCTGGCTGACCAGCCCGGGGGCGTCAAGGATGAGGAACCAGACGAAAAATGGCACCAGCACAATCCGCAGCATCGTCAGGATGTTGGGCAGGTTCCAGATCCGCGCGGCGGATCCGGCACTTTTGGCTTCGGCGCTAGTCACCTTTCTAGGCTACCGTCCGGTGAGCGACCAGGCGTCCTCGGAGCCGTCTTCGTCTTCGCCGGAACCGCCGGAACCGTCCCCGCCGTCGGCGCCATCGTGGTACTCGGTGTTCTGCGTCCGCCGGTCCAGGTCGGCGGCGACGAGGTCTTCCGCGTAGCCCCCCTGGGCAATGTTGGCGTTGGCATTCTCGCTCAGCGCCGCGGTCTGCGGGTCCGCGGTTACCGGACCGTCCTGGCCCTTCATGGCGGCGAGGACGGCGGCGAGGTCGTCCGGCTTGACCAGGACGTCGCGGGCCTTGGATCCCTCGGACGGGCCCACCACTCCCCTGGACTCGAGCAGGTCCATCAGCCGGCCGGCCTTCGCGAAGCCGACGCGGAGCTTTCGCTGCAGCATCGAGGTGGAGCCGAACTGCGTGGTGACCACCAGTTCGGTGGCCTGCAGCAGCACCTCGAGGTCATCCCCGATGTCGTCGTCGATCTGCTTCTTCTGCGCTTCCGGGGCGACGTCGTCACGGTAGACCGCCTTGAGCTGGCCCTTGACGTGTTCGACCACCTTGTGGATTTCAGATTCGGTGACCCAGGCGCCCTGGACGCGCATGGCCTTGGAGGCGCCCATCGGCAGGAACAGCGCGTCGCCCTGGCCGATGAGCTTCTCGGCGCCCGGCTGGTCCAGGACCACTCGGGAGTCCGTGACGGAGGAGGTCGCGAAGGCCATCCGGGACGGCACGTTGGCCTTGATCAGGCCGGTGACGACGTCCACGGACGGGCGCTGGGTGGCCAGGACCAGGTGGATGCCGGCCGCACGCGCCAGCTGGGTGATGCGGACAATGGAATCTTCGACGTCGCGCGGGGCGACCATCATGAGGTCGGCGAGTTCGTCCACGATCACCAGCAGGTAAGGGTACGGCCGGATGACCCGCTTGGAACCCTCCGGCGGGTGGACCTTCCCACCGCGGACGGCCTTGTTGAAGTCGTCGATGTGCTTGAAGCCGTAGTTGGCGAGGTCGTCGTAGCGGGCGTCCATCTCGCGGACCACCCACTGCAGCGCCTCGGCGGCCTTCTTGGGGTTGGTGATGATGGGCGTGATGAGGTGCGGGACGCCTTCGTAGGCGGTCAGCTCCACCCGTTTGGGGTCGACCATGACCATCCGGACCTCGTCGGGTGTGGCCCGCATCAGGATGGAGGTGATCATCGAGTTCACGAACGAGGACTTGCCGGCGCCGGTGGCGCCGGCCACCAGGAGGTGCGGCATCTTGGCGAGGTTCGCGACGACGTAGCCGCCCTCGACGTCCTTGCCGACGCCCATGACCATGGGGTGGTCCGTGCGGCGGGCGTTCTGGCTGCGCAGCACGTCGCCGAGGGAGACGGTCTCGCGGTCCGTGTTGGGAATTTCGATGCCGATGGCCGACTTGCCGGGGATGGGGCTCAGGATGCGGACATCCGAGCTGGCCACGGCATAGGAAATGTTCTTGGACAGCGCCGTGACGCGTTCCACCTTGGTGCCCGCGGACAGTTCGATTTCGTACCGGGTCACGGTGGGGCCGCGGCTGAAGCCGGTGACCTGGGCGTCCACGTTGAACTGGTTCAGCGTGTCCGTCAGGGAGGCCACGATGGCGTCGTTGGCCTCGGTGCGCTCTTTCGGGATGGAGCCGGGCGTCAGGACGTCCGAGGAGGGCAGGGTGTACGTGACGTCCCCGGCCAGGGAGAGCTGTTCGGTGCGCTGCGGAATGGGTGTGGGCAGCGGCGCCGGCGCGACCGGGTTGGACGGGACCTTGGCGGCGGCGGCCGCCGCCGTGCCGGCGGCCAGGTTCAGGGACCCCGCGGCCACCATTCCCGGGGTGACGAGCGGGATCGCCTCGGTGGCGTTTTCCCCGGCGGCAGCGCCGAGGCCCTGGGCCGCCTTGATCTTCTCGACGGCGAGCTCGGCCTGGGTGGGCCGCCGCACGCCGGGAGCCACGGACTTGGAGCCGGATTTGGAGCCGGATTTAGTGCCGATGGCAGCATTCGCGGCCTCGGCTTCCTGGTCCTCGATGAGGGCACGTTCGAAGGCTTCGTCCCCGACATAGCCTTCCATGCCGGCGTCGGCCTCGGCGTCCTTGCCGAAGAGCCGCCGGCGCTTCTTCTTCGCCGGGGCGGCCGGGGCGTCGTTTTCGTAGAGGTAGCTGCGGTCGTGGCCGTCGTCGGCGTCGTGATCCTCCAGATCGATGCCCATGAGGTGCTCGTAGGCGTCCCGGAGCCGGCTGGGGATGGCGCCGAAGGGTGTGGCTGTGACGATCAGCAGCGAGGTAAAGGCGAGCAGGCCGTACACGGCCACGGGGACGGCGGCGTGGATGGCGGCCAGCGGCGCGGCGGCCAGGTAACCGAGCATGCCGCCGGCCTGGCGGAGGCCGTCGAAGCCGTCTGCGACGGTCGGCTCGCCCCCGATGATGTGCGCCAGGGCCGTGCCGGCGAAAGTCATCAGCAGGAAGCCGATGCCGATCCGGTTGTTGCCCCGGCCGTCGATGGGCTGGCGGAACAGGCGGAAGGCGCAGACGAAGAGCATCAGCGGCAGCAGCAGGGACATCCAGCCGAAGGTGCCGTTCACGATCCCGTAGACCGCGTCCGGGAACCAGCCCTGGAAGCCCCACCAGGCGAAGGTGGCGACGAAGACGCCGAGGGCGAGATTGAACAGGGCTGCGCCGTCGCGGCGGTCCTCGGGGGCGAGGTCGCTGACGTCGGAGCCGACGCGGCGGACCCCGGCGCCGACGACGTGGGCAATACCCAGCCAGGCGCCGGCAACGACCCGCACCAGCCAGGGCTGCCTCGGTTCGACGGCGGCCAGCTGGCGGGTCCGTGCGGTGCCTGCCGATCCGGAGGACCGTGTTTTGGACGCAGCCGTGCCCGGGCCGCGGCCCGTGGAGCTGCCTGATTTACCGTTTGAGTTTCCTCTTGGCGCGGAGGAAGTACGTGTCGCCATACCCGCCACGGTACCTGACTTCACCCCGAAAACCCCGGATTTCCGGGCCGGAACGGGAACCATGTTGCCGGCCCCGGGCGTCCCCGCCGGGCGCGCGCACACCCCGCGCACTCCCCCACCGGGGACCTCGTCCGACGCAAAACGGCCCTCCCGGCGAGCCTCAGCCAGGGGCTGTTGCGGGCCGGGAAGGCCGTCGTGGTTTACCCGCGGAGGGCTCCGCGGGTAAGGGGCTTACGCCTCCAGGACCACCGGGATGATCAGGGGCTTGCGGCGCAGTTTGCGGTTGACCCAGGTGCCGACCACACGGCGGACAACCTGCTGCAGCTGGTGCGTGGTGTGGTCCGAGCGGTTGAGCACGGCTTCTTCCAGGGCGGCGTTGATCTTGGGAATGATCTCGTCGAACACTGAGTCGTCCTCGGCCACGCCGCGGGCGTGGATTTCCGGTCCCGAGACCACCTTGCCGGTGGCGCGGTGGATGACCGTGATGATGGAGATGAAGCCTTCATCGCCCAGCGTCTGGCGGTCCTTCAGGTCCGCTTCCGTGACTTCGCCGACGCTGGAGCCGTCGACGTAGACAAACCCGACCTCGACCTGGCCGACGATGTCGGCCTGGTGGTCCCGGAGGTCGATGACGGTGCCGTTGTCCGCGAGCAGGATGCTTTCCTCAGGGACGCCGGAGTCCAGGGCGATCTTGCCGTTGGCGATGAGGTGACGGGTTTCGCCGTGCACCGGCATCGCGTTGAGCGGCTCGAGGATGTTGTAGCAGTACAGCAGCTCGCCGGCCGCGGCATGGCCGGAGACGTGCACCTTGGCGTTGCCCTTGTGGATGACGTCGGCGCCGAGCTTGAGGAGGCCGTTGATGATGCGGAACACGGCGTTCTCGTTGCCCGGGATGAGGCTGGAGGCGAGGATGACGGTGTCGCCCTGGCCCACGACGACGCGGTGGTCACCGTTGGCCATGCGGGACAGGGCTGCCATCGGCTCGCCCTGGGAACCGGTGGACATCAGCACGACGCGGTTGTCCGGCAGGTTGTCGATGTTCTTGATGTCGACCAGGATGCCGGGGGGCACCTCGAGGTAGCCGAGCTTCTCGGCGATGGCCATGTTGCGGACCATCGAGCGGCCGACGAAGGCCACCTTGCGGTTGTGGTTGGCGGCGGCGTCGAGGACCTGCTGGACGCGGTGCACGTGCGAGGAGAAGGACGCGACGATCAGTCGCTTGGAGGCCTGGCCGAAGAGCCGGTCCAGGGTGGGTCCGATTTCCTTCTCCGCGGTGGTGAAGCCCGGCACGTCGGCGTTCGTGGAGTCCGACATGAACAGGTCCACGCCTTCTTCGCCCAGCTTGGCGAAGTGGCGGAGGTCGGTGATCCGGCCGTCCAGGGGCAGCTGGTCCATCTTGAAGTCGCCGGTGTGCAGCACGGTGCCCCCGGAGGTGCGGAGGAACACGGCGAGGGCGTCAGGGATCGAGTGGTTGACGGCGACGAATTCGCATTCGAACGGGCCGAACTTCTGCACCTGTCCCTCGGTGACGGTCTGGGTCACCGGCTTGATCCGGTGTTCCAGCAGCTTCGCCTCGATGAGCGCCAGCGTCAGCCGGGAGCCGATCAGGGGAATGTCGGCGCGCAGTCGCAGCAGGTACGGGACGGCACCGATGTGGTCCTCGTGGCCGTGGGTCAAGACGACGGCCACGATGTCCTCGAGACGGTTCTTGATGTAGGAGAAGTCCGGCAGGATCAGGTCGACGCCGGGCTGGGTCTCCTCCGGGAAGAGGACACCGCAGTCAACGATCAGCAGTTTGCCGTCGATTTCGAAGACCGTCATGTTGCGGCCGATCTCGCCCAGGCCACCGAGCGGGACAATCCGCAGGGTGTCCTTGGCGAGTTTGGGCGGCGTGACAAGGCCGGGAAGGGCGGTTTGGGTCATAGTGCACTACTTTCCAGGCGTTCGCCGGGACGGGTCGTTGCCGATCGGGGAAAACACCCGATCAGGAAAAGACCAGTCCCGCTTCTGCCAAGTCCTCGCGGATGGTTTCGATCTCGGCTTCGCCCGGCTCCACGAGGGGCAAACGGACAACCGAGTTGGGCAGGACTCCCTGCCACTTAAGAACTTGCTTCGCAGCAACAGCACCCTGAATATGGGTCATCACTGCACGGACCACGGGGTCCAGTTCGAAATGTATGGTGCGGGCGGTAGCAAAATCGCCTGCAAGTGCGGCGTCGATCATCGCACGGAACTGCTTGGTGGCCACGTGGGCCGAAACGCTGACGAGCCCGACGGCGCCGGCTGCCATCCACGGCAGCGTCAGTCCGTCGTCGCCCGAATAGACATCCAGATCGGTATTCGCCAGGACACGGGTCACGGCGGCGAAATCCGCCTTGGCATCCTTGAGCGCAATGATGCGGGGGTGGTCCGCTAGACGGATCATCGTCTCCGGCAGGATCGGGACACCGGCCCGGCCGGGGATGTCGTAGACCATGACGGGAAGGTCAGCGGCGTCGGCGACGGCTTCGATGTGGGCCTGGATCCCGGCCTGGCTCGGCTTGTTGTAGTACGGCGTGACGATCAGCTGGCCGTGGGCGCCGGCTTTGGCGGCGCGCTTTGCCATCTCGATCGAGTGTGAGGTGTGGTTGGTGCCGGTCCCGGCGATCACCTTCGCGCGGTCCCCGACAGCTTCGACGATGACGCGGAACAGTTGTTCTTTTTCGTCGTCTTCCAGCGTCGAGGTTTCGCCTGTGGTGCCGGAGATGACGAGGGCGTCGTTGCCGTCGTCGACAAGCTTGCTGGCCAGTTCAGCGGACTCCTGGTAGTCGACCTCACCGTCGGCGGTGAAAGGCGTGACCATGGCGGTCACGAGGGTTCCGAACGTGTAAGAGCGAATGTCAGAGTCAACCATGGTAAAAACGTTACCCTGTCTGCGGCATGTTAGGAGAATGGCGGGGGCGTGATGAGCGTCAAATTCGCGCGTCCGGGCTTCCGGGCGTCACACGAGCGTCGGAATTTCAGCACCCGCGAGGGACAGCTCCGGAAAGACCACGAGCCTGGCCCCATGGTCAGCTGCGTCTTCGATCAGGCGGATGTGCTCCGGCACGTTGGCTGCGGGGCCGCCGTCGAGTGCCTGGTACTGGATGGCGGAGAGTGTCAGCGCGGTGGTCACGCTGCCATCGTAGGCACTCCGCACCGCCCGGTCGGGATTTCAGGCGGCCGGAGGTGCACCTCCGGCGGGTGTGGCGCAGTACCGGCCCACGGCGGCCTCACGCATGGACTCCGCCCAGGCCGAAAGCCGCTGGGCGGCGCGTACGTAGTGGAACAGTTCCGTGGGCGTGAGCGCCTCAAGGTCCGTCTCGGCGAGCCGGCGGGCCAGCTCGGCACCGGGCGCCTGCGCCGCCAGCACCGTGCCCTCCTGGTGCCACTGGATATCTTCCGCTGACTCGCCGGCGACGAGTTGCCGGAAGAGGAAATCCACAACCCCGGGACTCATCGCCTTCAGCACGCCGGGCGCCCCTTCGGGAACTGCCTGACCCTGGACTGCCTGATCCCGAAATGCCCGGTCCGGGAACGCTGGAGGGTGGGAAGCGGGGTCTGGTGCGTTGTTCATGGCCCCATGGTATTCGAACATATATTCGAATACAAGGCCTGTGGAGCTCCTGTGAACATGTCCGGGCACCCGCATGCGGGGGCCTCGCGCCGGCCGGACATGAGACGATCGAAAGATGACCCAGCGCGCAACGGCCTCGAATTCCCGGACCGCCCGGGGCAAGCGGCCCGGCGCCCGGCTGGCAGGTATCGATGCCGCCCGCGGGCTGGCGCTCCTGGGCATGATGGCCACCCATGTGCTGCCCACCTTCGAGCCCGATGCCCAGCTCACCCCGACGTGGGTGGGGCTGGTGTTCTCCGGACGCGCCTCCGCCTTGTTCGCCGTGCTGGCAGGGATCGGGCTGGCCCTGTCCACGGGAAAGCAGCAACCCCTCCAGGGCCCGGACCTGTGGGCGGCCCGGCGCGGCATCGCCCTGCGCGCCCTCGTGGTCGGCGCCGTCGGGCTCTCGCTGGGCGGTCTCGAAGTCAATATCGCCATCATCCTGGTCCACTACGCGGTCCTGTTCCTCTGCGTCCTTCCGTTCCTCGGGCTCGGCGTCAAAAGACTGTTGCCCCTCGCCGCCGCCTGGATCGTGGTGGCGCCTGTGCTGGCTTTTCTGCTTCGGCCCTGGCTCCTGGCGGCCACTCCGCCGCTGCACCTCGGACACAACCCCGGCTGGGACGACCTCGGGACCCCGGCGGCCCTGCTCGGCGATCTATTCCTGACCGGCTATTACCCCGTGTTCCAGTGGATCGCCTATCTGCTGATCGGCCTCGCCATCGGCCGGATGGCCCTGACGGCGGCGGCCGTTCCGGCGCTGCTGCTGGCCGGCGGAGCCATGGTGGCCATCTTGGCCAAATGGGCCAGCGTTCTCATGATGGAGGACTGGGGCGGCCGGCGGGCACTCGAAGAGCAGCTGGCGGACCCCTCGTATCCGCTGGCGAACCTGCTGCAGGTCAACGTTGCCGGGGTGGAGCAGTCCGGATCGTGGTGGTGGCTGGCCACAAGCGCCCCGCACTCGGGCAGCACGCTGGACCTGCTGCATACCTCAGGGGTCGCGGCCGCAGTTGTGGGTGCCTGCCTGCTGCTGGGCCGGCTTGCCGAATGGGTCGAGCTGGACCTGCTGCTCCCATTGCGCGGCGCCGGCGCCCTGACGTTGAGCCTCTACACGGCCCATCTGTGCGTGATGGCATCCCTGTACCAGAAGCCGCTGCCATCCGGGTGGACGGTGGATGGTGTGTACTGGGCGCAGGCAGCCGCCGTCGTGATTATTGGCGGGATCTTCGCCGCCCTGGCATGGCGCGGGCCGCTGGAATGGGTGGCCCATGCGGCCAACCAGCTGGGCCGGCACCAGCCGGCCCGCCTCCGCTAGGCCGCGGGCGTCCCGGAGGAGCCCGAACGGAACAGGCGGACGGCGTCGCGCATCGAGGCGCGGGCGCGCTTGCGGTCACCCGAGGCGTCGTAGGCGCAGCTGAGCCGGAACCATGAGCGCCAGTCCTCCGGCGCCGCTTCAGTCTCCTCCCGGTACTTTTCGAATTCGAGATCCGCGGCCTCCCGGATGATCCGCCCGGCCGGGGTGCGCGGCAGGTTGTCCTCCGGCAGCCCGCCTTCGGCTTCGAGGATTTTCGCCATCTGCTCGGTACGGGCGCCGAACAGCAGCTCCCGGACGAGGGCCCAGGCCCCGACCAGCGGCAGGACCAGGTAGGCCACGCCGATGGCCTTCGCCACGAGGTTGGGATCGGACATCAGGAGCACGGAACGCTGGAAGGACACCACCAGATAGAACACGAGCAGGAGGGTGACGGCGCCGACCCAGATCTTGGTGCGGTTGGCTTTCAGGGCGGTCAGCACATTGGCCACGGCGTTCAGAGTCCCAGGTCCAGGTAGCCGTCGAGTCCCAGGGTCAGGCCCGGGTTCGCGGCAACGTTGCGGATGCCCAGCAGCACGCCGGGCATGAAGGAGGCGCGATCAAAGGAGTCGTGCCGGAAGGTCAGCTGCTCCCCCGGCCCGCCCAGCAGGACTTCCTGGTGTGCTACGAGCCCGCGCAGCCGGACGCTGTGCACCCGCACGCCGTCGACGTCGCAGCCGCGCGCGCCGGGGCGTTCGCTGGTGGTGGCGTCCGGGCTGGCGGGAACGCCGGCGGCTTCCCGCTCGGCCGCGATCAGCTGGGCGGTCCGCACGGCTGTTCCCGAGGGGGCGTCGACCTTGTCAGGGTGGTGCAGTTCGATGATCTCGACAGATTCGAAGTACCGCGCGGCCTTGGCGGCGAAGGCCGAGGCCAGGACCGAGCCGAGGGCAAAATTGGGGGCTATCAGGACCCCGGTGTCCTGCCGGCCGGCGAGGAGTTCCTCGAGCCGTGCCAGCCGGTCCGCGTCCCAGCCGGTGGTGCCGACAACGGCGTGCATGCCGTGTTCGACGGCGAAACGGACGTTGGCTTCGGTGCCTTCCGGGACCGTCAGGTCCACCACGATCCGGGCGCCGGCGTCGACGAGCGTGTCGAGGGAATCGTTCCGGCCCAGGGCCGCGACAAGCTTAAGGTCCGCGGCGGCTTCGACAGCCTTCACCGCCTCGGCACCCATGCGCCCGTTCGCGCCCAGCACGGCGACTGCGAGTTGTTCGATCATGCCATCAACCCTACCGCCGGGGCCGGGGCCTCCTTGAACCGGAGACCTGCGTTGAAGCCCAATCCTGCGACTGTCAGGCTGGATTGACGGCACCCGCCTGTCAGTCCAAACTGACAGGCATGGATAATGACGAACTGTCCGCGCACATTCATTCACTTGACCCCGCGGTCGGTCTACGGGCGGTCGGCGCCCTTCACCGTCTCGCAGAACAGGTCGAGGCAGCGCAGGTAGGGGCTGCTCGGGAACAGGGATGGACCTGGGAGCAGATCGGTGACGCCCTGGGCGTCTCACGGCAGTCCGTCCACGCGAAATACCGAGAGTGAGGGCACACGATGTTTGAACGATTTGCCGACGACACCCGCAAGATCGTCGGCTTTGCCATGGAAGAGGCCCGCTACAGCGGCGACAAGCGGCTGGGCACGGATCATCTGCTGTTGGGGGCGCTTCACGATCCCGGTCCGGCCGGCATTCTTGGTGTCACGCTCGATCAGGCGAGGGCGGCAGCAGCGACGCTGGACCGCGCAGCACTCGCGTCCATCGGAATTGATGCCCAGGGCTTTGAACGCGGCACAATGCCCAGCCGGGGGAAAAAGCCGCCCTTCTGCTCAGGTGCCCGGTCGGTCATGGAAAGCATGCTTCGGTACACCATTGACCAGAAGTCACGACACATCACCACCGCGGACCTTCTGCTCTCGCTGCTGGACCGCGAAGAACATGATCCGGCGGCCTCGCTCCTCGACGAGCTGGGGGTCGACAGGGCCGAGGCCCGTCGCATGGTCCTTGCCCTTGATCGCGGGCTACCGGGCTGACGGGCTGACGGCCGGGTTCCTACTCCCCCGCGCCGACCCACTCGACCGTGCCGTCGGTGAAGAACTGTTCCTTCCAGATGGGAACCTGGGACTTGATCCGGTCCACAAGCTCAGAGCAGACCTCGAAGGCCTGGCCGCGGTGCGCGGCCGAGACGGCGCAGACCAGCGCCGGGTCGCCGATCCCGAGCATGCCGATCCGGTGCGCAGCCCAGATCCGCACGGGCTGGTCCGGCCCGCTGCCGGTCCCGCCGGCGCTCGACTGTTCGGCGACGAGCCGGGCGACGACGTCGGCCATCACCTGGTGCGCCGTGGGGTGGGCGCTGTAGCTGAGCCGCCGGACGGGCTTGCCGCCGTCGTGGTTCCGGACGACGCCGCTGAAGCTGACGACCGCCCCGGCGGTGTCCGATTCGACTGCGGCGATGGCCTGGTCCACGGAGATCGGTTCAGCGCTGAGGACGGCGTGGACGATTTCAAAACCAGTGTCAGTGCCCATGGCTGCCTTCGAGCTGGTCGCAGAGGTGTCCGAGGATGGGATCCAGCACACCCAGGCCGTCCATGACGCCCTTCGGGGATCCGGGGAGGTTGACGATGAAAGTCTGTCCTGCTGCCCCGGCGTGGCCCCGGCTCAGCATGGCCAGGGGCGTTTTGGCCGTTCCCGCGCTCCGGATTCCTTCCATGATGCCCGGAATCTCGCGGTCCAGGAAAGGCAGGGTCTGTTCCGGGGTGGCGTCGGTGGGGCTGAGGCCCGTGCCGCCGCTGGTGATGATGACGGCGGGCTGCTGGGTCAGGAGGGCGCGGAGGGCAGCCCCCACCGGCTCGCCGTCCGGGACGACGAGCGGGGGGAACGGCTCGAAGCCGTGTTCGGTGAGCCAGTCGATGATGACGGGACCGGTGAGGTCGTCATAGACGCCGGCTGCGGCCCGCGTCGAGGCAATCACGACGCCGGCCTTCCGCCCGGTCGCTTCGCCGTGCCGGTGTGGTTCGGGCATGCTCATATGGTCCAGTCCCCGCTCTTGCCGCCGCTTTTGGCCAGCACTTTGATGTCGGTAAGGACCGCGTGCTTGTCCACGGCCTTGATCATGTCGTACACGCTGAGCGCTGCCACCGAGGCGGCGGTCAGCGCTTCCATCTCTACGCCGGTGACGCCACGGGTCTTGACAGTGGCGAACACAGTGATGGACGAGGTGTCCAGTTCGAAGTCGACGGTGACTTTGGCGATCGGCAGCGGATGGCACAGCGGAATGAGGTCGGAGGTCTTTTTGGCCGCCAGGATGCCGGCGATGCGGGCGACGGCCAGCGCATCGCCCTTGGGCAGGTCACCGGCGCCGAGGAGGGCCAGGACTTCGGCCGTACTGTTGACCGTGGCGGTGGCCGTGGCCTCCCGCGTTGATTCGGCTTTGTTGGACACGTCGACCATTTGGGCGGTGCCGTCCTGGCGCAGGTGGGTCAGGACCGGTTTTCTGGCTTCAGTGGTAACGGTTTCCGCGTCAGCACCTGCCGGGTTTCCCGTTGTGGGGATATCTGCATCGTTCACAGCATCCATACTTCCACTTCTGCGCCCTCAGCGAGCGCGGCAATTCCTTCGGGGACGTGGATGAGGGCGTTCGAGTGTGCCAGGGCGCTGACCAGGTGCGAGCCTGCGCCGCCTTCGAGGCGGACCGTGCCGTCCGGCTGGAGCGTGCCGCGCCGGACCTGGTGCTTGCCCGGCGGTGACGTCACGGCTTCGGCCAGCTGCGCCCGGACCGCGGGACGCGGGGCGGGCGCGCCGAACAGGGCGCCCAGTACGGGGCGCAGGAACATCTCGAAGGAGACGAGGCAGCTCACCGGGTTCCCCGGGAAGCCGAGGACGGGGACGCCGTCGAACGTTCCGATCCCCTGCGGGCCGCCGGGCTGCATGGCGACGCCGAGGAAGTCCACCTCATGGCCTTCCATCGCCTGCCGGACCACCTCGTAGGCGCCCTGGCTGACGCCGCCGGTGGTGACGATCAGGTCCACGTCCGGGGCGTGCCGGCGCAGCAGCGCGGCGAGTTCCCCGGGCCGGTCCGTGGAAATCCCGGTCCTGGTCACGTCCAGGCCGGCCTGGCGCATCGCGGCTTCGAGAAGGGTTCCATTGGAGTCGTAGATTTTGCCGGCCTCCAGCGGGCGGCCGGGTTCCACGACTTCGTCGCCGGTGGTGACAAGGAGGATCCGCAGGGCGCGGTAAACAGCCACTTCGGTGAGCCCGAGCGCGGCCAGCAGTCCCAGTTGTCCCGGTCCCAGGAACGTCCCGGCGGCCAGGGCGGGCTCTCCGGCGCGGATGTCGCTGCCCGCGTCGCGGACAAAGTTCCCCGCCGGGGCGGCGGGCACGGTGACAGTGGCCGCCTCACCGGGCACGGGGAAGGAATCCGGTACGGCCTGTTCAATGGGCACGACGGCGTCAGCGCCCGGCGGCATCATGGCCCCGGTCATGATCGGGGCGGCCGTGCCGGGGGCGAGTTCCTGCGGGGCGGCTCCGGCGGGGATGGGCGCCACAACGCGCAGTTCCGTCCCGCCGTCGGGCACGTCCGAACTCAGGATGGCGAAGCCGTCCATCTGGGAGTTGGCGAAGGGCGGGAGGTCCACCGGTGCCACGATGTCCGCCGCGAGCCCGCGCCCGAGAGCCGCGAGCAGCGGAAGCTTTTCAATCCGGTCCGGAGTGCGGAGCGGGGCCAGCAGCCGGCGGACTGACTCGCGGTGCTCGTCCACGCTGGGGCGCCGTGTCTGGGTGCGGTGCATACGATATGTGACCCCTCGTCGTGGCCCGGTGGCCCGGCCCTGTTGTGCCCGGCCCGTGTCTGGTCGTGTTGTGTCGGCCCTGCCCGGTGGGCCGGTCCGCTAGGACTTCACGTCAACTCTAACCGTGTGGTAGCCGGTGGCACCGTCCGGCACCACTGGGGCGCGGTCCTCCACCTGCGGGACGCCGTTGAGGTCCGTGGCCCGGACCTGCACCTCGTATTGGCCCGGGCTCAGCGGCAGGGCCAGGTTCCACTGGTACCAGGTGTCTTTGGAGATCCCGGGAGCCAGCTGGGCCTGCTGCCAGGCGCCGCGGTTCACCCGGAGTTCCACCTTGCCGATGCCCGTGTGCTGGGACCACGCGACGCCGCCGAAGGCAACAGTCCCCGCCGGGACGGAGCGGTTGGCCCGCGGCACGTCGATGCGGGAGGAGGTTTTGATGGGGCCGCGGTCGCTCCAGCCCCTGGGGGTCCAGTAGCCAACATCGTCCGCGAAGCGGGTCACCTTCAGCTCGGTGACCCACTTCGTCGCCGAGACATAGCCGTAGAGGCCGGGCACGATGAGCCGGGCCGGGAAGCCGTGCTCCAGGGGCAGCGGCTCTCCGTTCATGCCGACGGCCAGCAGCGCGTCCCTGTTGTCCATCAGCACCTCGAGCGGGGTGCCCGCCGTCCAGCCGTCGGCGCTGCGGGACAGCACCATGTCCGCGCCGGGTTGCGGGACGGCCAGGGCCAGCAGTTCCCGGACCGGCCAGCCCAGCCAGCGGGCGTTTCCGATCAGGTCACCGCCCACTTCGTTGGAGACGCAGGCTATGGTCACGTGGCGTTCTATCAGGGGCTTGGCCAGCAGGGCAGCGAAATCGAGTTCCACGTCCTGCTCCACGAGTCCGGTGACCCTTAGCGTCCACGGGCCGGGGTCCACCACCGGGACCCGCAGCGCCGTGTCGATTCGGTAAAAGTCCTTGTTGGGGGTCACGAGCGGGCCGATGCCGTCCAGCCCCAGCTCGGCGCCGGCCGGGATCACCGGTGCCGGCGACGCGGGCGCCGGGAGCACGAGTTTGCTGCGCACTTCGCTCACGACGGCGGCGGCTCCCCGCAATGTGGAGGCGAGCACAGCTCCGAGGGCCGCGACGGCGGCTGTTCCGCCGAGCGCCTGCAGGAATCGGCGGCGGGCAGGGGCCGCCACGGCTCCGGCGTCGGCCTGCCATTCCGCCAACCTCCGGATCAGCCAGCGCAGCAGCCCGATCCCCACGGCCGCGACCAGCAGCGGGATGGGGATCGCGACGGCCGTCACCTCGGGCCGGCCCAGCACGGCCACCACGCCCACGGCGCCGAACACCGCAATGACGGCCACGCCGGCAAACCGGCGGCGCAGCTCAACGACTCCGGAGAGGGCAGCCAGCCCCGCGATGGCGAGGACGATGCCGGCCACCAGCGCGACTTTGTCGGCCGTGCCGAACAACGAGATCGCCCAGTCCTTGACTCCCGGCGGGACAGCGTCGATCACGGCGCCGCCCACGGCCGTGACGGGTGAAACGGAGGGGCTCAAAAGACTGGCGGCGACTTCGCCCAGGACCACCCCGGCACCCACGGCAACCACCCCGGCGGCGGCCGCCCACGCGGTGGTCCGCCGGTCCGGGATCCGTCGGTTTCCGGAAACGGTTTGCGCCGGCGCGCTCTGGGAGATGTTCACGCTTCCAGCATAGGTTCGGAACCGGGCCACGGCACCGGGCCCGCACCCACGGAGGGCCGCTGCGCGCACCCGGCACGGCATGGCCGTCCCGGCGGAGGCAAATCCTTAAGATCACCGGCTCAACAGGGATGATGCTTACCCTGAGGTGGCGTAGCCTGACTATATGAGTGTTCAGCTTGGCATGCCCCAGCCCCGCGGAGGAACCGGCCCCGCCGGTGGTCTTCCCGGCGCGCCGTCGCTGCCCGGACGCCCGGCCGGGATGCCCGCCGGACTCGTGGACCGGTTCGGCCGCCGTGCCACAGACATGCGCCTTTCCCTGACCGACAAATGCAACCTGCGCTGCACGTACTGCATGCCGGCGGAAGGCCTGGAGTGGCTGGCCAAGCAGGCCGTCATGTCGGCGGAAGAAATCGTCCGGATCGTGCGGATCGGCGTGGACATGCTGGGTGTGCGCGAACTCCGGCTGACCGGCGGGGAACCGCTGGTGCGCGCGGATCTGCTGGACATCATCTCCGCCCTCCGCCAGGCCCACCCGGAACTGCCGATCTCGATGACGACAAACGCCGTCGGCCTCGACAAGAAGGCGGCCGGACTGAAGGCCGCGGGACTTACCCGAATCAATGTCTCGCTTGATTCGCTGCATGAGGAAACCTTCGCCAAACTGACCCGCCGCCCCTTCCTCGACCGGGTCCTGGCCGGGGTGGACGCCGCCTGGGCGGCCGGCCTGGGGCCGGTGAAGCTCAACGCCGTGCTGATGCGCGGAATCAACGACGCCGAGTCCCCGTCGCTGCTGGCCTGGGCCCTGGACCGCGGGTATGAACTCCGCTTCATCGAGCAGATGCCCCTCGACGCCGACCACGGCTGGACCCGCAGGAACATGATCACCGCGGCGGAGATCCGCGGGCTGCTTTCGGTCGACTATGTGCTCAGCCCCGATCAGCGGGACCGGGACGGCGCCCCGGCCGAGCGCTTTGAGGTCCGTGCCCGCGTGCCCGGCACCGCGGACGCCACCGGTCCAGTGCTGGGGACCGTGGGCATCATCGCGTCGGTCACCGAACCGTTCTGCTCGGACTGCCGCCGCACCAGGATCACCGCCGAAGGCAAGATCATGAGCTGCCTGTTCTCCCGCGACGAGGTGGACCTGCTGGGGCTGCTCCGGGAAGGTGCCGACGACGAACAGCTCGCCGAACGCTGGCAGGACGCCATGTGGATCAAGCCCAAGGCCCACGGCATGGACCACGTCGGGCTGGACGCCCCGGACTTCGTCCAGCCGGACCGCAGCATGAGCGCCATCGGAGGCTGAGCAACGGATGAATGTACGCTACTTCGCTGCCGCGCGCGCTGCCGCCGGTGTGGACGAGGAAAATTTTGACCTCTCCGACGGGGACACCCTCGCGAGCCTGCTCGAGGCGATCCTCGCCGTCGAGCGTCCCAAACCGCCGGCTGGGACACCGCCGCTGGCGCGCATCCTGTCCCGGTCCTCCTTCCTGCTCAACGAGGTGGCCGTGCGGAACCACGCTGCGGCGCTCGGGCCGGCCGACGTCGTGGACGTGCTCCCGCCCTTCGCGGGCGGCTAACTTTCCACCGGCGCATCAGGTCCGGCCGGCGGTGGCACTGCCGCCGTGCCCAGGGCCAGCGCCAGGAGCGCGCTTCTGCTGCGGACCCCGCACGCGGCGAAGACCGCTTTGAACTGGTCCTGAACGGTGTAGGGGCTGATCCGCAGGGCTGCGGCCAGCCCGGCAGTATTGAGGCCGCCGACGGCGAGCACCAGTAGCCGGCGCTGCTGCCCGGTCAGTGCAAAGCACCGGGCAAACACCTCGAGGCGGTCCGCCGCCGGGCAGACCTGGATGGTCACCGCCAGCGGAGGCGCTGCCCGGGACCGGCCGCCGTCGATCCTGGTTGCGGAATCCATCCTGGTTGAGCGCAGCAGCGCCCAGTCGCCGGACCCGACCGGCACACGCGACATGGCCGGGTGGCTGTCCACCCCGGCTTCCCTCGCCAGCAGCTGGGCTGCGACATTGAGCACCTCGGCCGGGACACCCTGGTACGGCCGCGGCCCGCGCTGCAGCAGCTCCAGCCATTCGCCCGCGGAGGCTGTTTGTCCCAGCACTGCCATCCCCTCGTCCAGGGTCAGTACCGCCTGCTCCGGCAGGGTCCTCCGGGCCGCTTGCGGAGCAGCGCCGTCAGCGGCGTCCCGCCGGCACTGCGCCGCCCGGCTCCGGCGCAACCCCCCGGCCAGCAGCGGCGCCGCTGCACCGAGGTACGCCGTCTCCGCTTCCGGGAAGCCTCCCCCGGCTCCGCTGCGCCACAGGTCAAGCCATCCCCAGCAACCGTATTTGTCTGCGAAAACCGTGGACAGCATGTCGGTCACACCGAAGCGCCGCAGCAGACGGTCCCACAACAGGCTGCGTGACGGTTCCCCGCCGGTGGCCGCGAGGAGGCTCATGGCCGGCCGGCGCTGACCCATTAGCGCGGTCCAGCGGCCGGCCGGTGTCAGGTACTTCAGCCGGATCAGTTCCGGCAACTCCTCCGGACACGGGATCCTGGCCATCGGCGAGACCCCGGTGGCCGACTCCGGGTCCGATAGCGGCCAGGCATAGGCGCTGAACGGCACAATCACGGCCAGCTCATCGAGCGCCTGCCGGCGCAGTTCGTGGTCCTCCAGTGCAGCACCGCAGAGCTTGCCGATCCGTTCCAGGCTCCGGTGCAACGCCCAACTGCTGGTCATGGATTCAGTATCCGCCGCACCGGCGGAATCCGGGCCCGTCCGGCACCCAGATTTCTGGGATTCAGTACGCGCCCTGCCGGGCCTAGCGTGGTGATGTCCCGCCGGCCAGGGGACACACAGCCACGAGGAGGAAGTGCGATGTACACCTTGCAGATCGAGCATGGGATCAAGGATTTCGGCATGTGGAAGGCGGCTTTCGACCGCGACCCGGTGGGCCGCGCGGCGTCAGGAGTTACGGCGCACCGGATCGGCCGGCCGGTGGACGACCCGCACTACGTCGTGGTTGAACTCGACTTCGAGCAGCACGCGCAGGCCGAGTCCTTCCTGGCCAAGCTGCGTGCGAAGGTCTGGAACTCCCCCGACACCGCCCCCGCCCTTTTGGGCGCCCCGAAAACCCGGGTCATGGAGTGCGCGTCCTGATGACAGGCGCGTCCCGCGGCCGTTCCGGGCCTCAAGGGAGCACCAGGGCCTCCCGCGCGCTCTCCGCCACGGCGCCCGCGCCGGCCTCGGTCATGACGATCGTGTAATGGTTGACGTCCGGCACCTCGCGGATCCGCAGGGCCGGCAGCCTCCGGGCCCAGGAGTCCAGGTAGCCCGGCGCGTACAGCCCCGCCGGCTCATTGAGAAGTCCGCGCGGCGCCCGGAGAACCTGGGTGTCCACGGCCAGCTCATTTAGCGCCTTGAGCAGCGAAGCACCGCGGTGCAGCTCGGCGGTGTCGTCCGCCATCGCCTGGTAGCGCGTGGCCGGCCGGAGCACCGGTTCCTCTCCGGTGAGATCATAATCCACGTACTCCTCCACGAGCGGGCTCCAGTCCGCGCTGAACGCCGGATGCTGCTTCCAGAAGCCGCGGTAGACCTCACGGCTGGGGAAAGTGGCGGTCAGGCGATCGGCCGCCGTCCACCAGGACCAGGGAGCGCACCCGCTCGGGGAACAGGTTGGCCAGCACCACGGCAGCGAAGGCGCCCATGGAATGCCCGACGACGACCACCGGGCCGGCGGCCAGGGCGGCAAGCACGGCCGCAAGGTCCTCGGCGTGCGACGGCATGCCGTAGGGCGCGGGCAGCGCGTTGCTGCGGCCCCGTCCGCGGAGGTCCGGGGCAATGATCCGCACCCCGGGCATGGCCTCGGCGAGATACGGCCAGGCCTTGTGCGACGCCGTTACTCCGTGGACGGCGAGGATGGTCGGCACGTGCGGATCTTCCGGTCCCCAGATGGCGGTGTGCAGGGTGCCGCCGCGGACCTCAATGTCTGCGGTCCGGTAGTTGGCGTTGCAGGTTGCACGGGTCATGGGGCTATCCCTTCCTGGGGCGGGTGGGGCCGGCGCTGGTTCCGGCGGCCGGGCCGGGGGCGAGGGCGCGCTCGATGAACTTCATCATTTCCTCGAAGACTTCTTCCGGCACGTCGGGGCGGGCGCCCGGCGTCGGTTCGGCGCCTTCCTCGTCCCACAGCACCCACCGCATGCCGATCAGTTCGCCGATGCCCATCAGGGCCCAGGCCGCCACGGTGGGGTCCATCTCCCGGACCTCGCCGCTGAGCTGCGCCGCCTTGAGACCTTCGATGTAGCCGTTGACTATCCGGGTGTAGTGCAGCCGGAGCGCGCCGGGCGAGACGAACTCGGCCTGCCGGATGATCCGGTACAGGGCAGGATGTTCCGCGGTGAATTTGAAGAACGCCCTGAAACCGGCCCGTTCGGCCTCGAGCCGGGTCCCGGCGCTGCGGGCGGCGTCGTTCATGGCGTGCCGGACCCGCCGGTTCAGGTCCTCGACGACCTCGTCGAAGATGGTCTGCTTGCCCTCGAAGTACAGGTAGAACGTGCCCAGGCCGACGCCTGCCTCCTCGGTGATTTTCACGATCGAGGCCTCGTGATAGCCCACCGAGGCGAAGACTGTCTCGGCGGCCTGCAGCAGTTTGGCCCGGGTGCGGGTGCCCCGTGCCGTGCGCGGTGCGGCGCTCATCACCGGCCCCCTTCAACGGACTCGCGGGCAACGGACCCGCGGTCCGCCAGTTCCTGCCGCAGCCTGCCCCGGAGGACCTTGTTCAGGGCCGTGCGGGGCAACGCACCGACCATCTCGATCCGGGCCGGGACCTTGAAGCGGGCCAGCCGGGCGGCGCCATGCTCCAGCAGTTCCTGCTCGTCGGTGGCCGAGCCGGGGCGGACCACCACGAAGGCGATGCCGCTTTCACCCCAGCGCTCGTCCGCCACGCCGACGACGGCGGCCTGCCCCACCGCCGGGTGGGCCAGCAGGGCCGCCTCGACCTCGGCCGGCGCGACGTTCTCGCCGCCGGAGATGTAGATGTCCTTGAGCCGGTCCACCACTTTGATGTACCCCTCCGCGTCGCGTTCCACCAGGTCCCCGGTGCGCAGCCAGCCGTCCGCGAGGACGGCGGCGGTGGCAGCGGGGTCGCGGAAATAGCCGGCAAAAACCCCGGGTCCGCCGACCAGCAGCTCACCGGTGGCGGCGCCATCGAAGATCTCGCCGGTGACGGCGTCGGCCACGGCGACCGATACGTGCGGGTAGGGCTCGCCGGAATAGCCCACCATCCGGGCGGCGTCCTCGTTGGCCAGGCACAGCACATTCGGGGAAGCCTCGGTCAGCCCGTAGCCCTGGCTGAGCGCCACTCCCCTGCGGTGCCAGATCCGCAGCAGCGGCGCGGGCATCGGCGCCCCGCCCACCACGGCGTGCCGCAGGTTCCCCAGCTCCGCGTGCGCGAAATCAGGGTGTTCCGCCAGCATCAGGTAGTGCGTGGGGACGCCCATCATGAAATGGCAAAGGTCCGGGCGCCTGATGTGCCGGGGGCAGCGTGCCGGGCCCGCCGGAGGGTTGCGGGGCGGGGGCTGCTGAGCAGCAGCGGAGCGCGGCTTAGGCCGGGACGGAGGCGGCCTCGGGCACGCGCCGGCAGACCGAGGTCATGAACGGCGTGAATTCACTGGCGGCGCCGAGCCGGAGCCCGGCGCCGTGGGTCAGTACGCCGTCGTCCACGCGGAACGTGTGCCGGGCGGTGCCGCGGTCGCTGCGCCGTTCCACGGTGAGGGTGCCCTCCTGCCACATGGCCCGCGCCGGCGCCTCGGGGGGCAGACCCATGCTGTTGACGTGATACCAAAGGGTGTCCGGGTGGTCAGGGTCAATGGTGAACACGCCGTGGCCCTCGGACCGGGTGCCGTCCGGGTCCGTGTGCCGGTAGCTGTACGTGACGGCGAGACCGGCGGCGGCCCGGGCGAACGTCAACTCGACGGTCGCCGACCGCGCCGGGCCCCAGGGCGTTGCCTCCCACTGCGTGGTGCCGGTCCAATGCCCCACAAATGCCTCAAGAGCCTCATGCGCGCTGCCCGCCAGCGGACGGTTCATGTTGTCCTTCCAGGTGGGGGTCCTCCCGAGTGACCCCGACCCCATCATCACGCGGCCCCGCCAGCGCTGTCCAGCTCCCGGGAGCCTCAGAGGCCGAACGTCTCGGTTTCCTCGAACGGTCCCACCACAGTGACGGTCCTTGGGGCGGCCGCGAGCTCGCGGGCCAGCTCCTGGACTTCGGCCGCGGTGACAGCCTTGATCTGGCGCAGGGTCTCGTCGATGTCCTGGTATTCGCCGGAGACCAGTTCGGCGCGGCCCAGCCGGGACATCCGGGAGCCGGTGTCCTCGAGGGCCAGCACGATGCCGCCGCAGAGCTGGCCGACCGCCTTGCGGAGCTCCTCGTCGGAGATGCCGCCCTCGGCCAGGTTGTCCAGTTCTGCGCCGAGGAGTTCGAGGACCTGGCGGACCTTCGAGGGCGTGCACCCGGCGTACATGCCGAAGTAGCCGGCGTCGGCGTAGGACGAGGCGAACGAGTACGTCGAGTAGACAAGTCCGCGCTTTTCCCGGACCTCCTGGAAAAGCCTGGAGGACATGCCGCCGCCGAGCACGGCATTGAGCACGCTCATGACGAAGCGCCGGCCGTCGGTGGCCACGATCGTGGGGCAGCCCATGATGATGTTGGCCTGCTCCACGGGGCGCTTGACCACATGCAGGCCGGCGGTGCCGGTGATGTCCGCACGTTCGGTGGGGCGGCGCTGGACCGGGGACGCATCCGGTTCGAGGCTCCAGCCGGCGGAATGCAGGGCGTTCACCACGAGGCCGCAGACGACGTCGTGGTCCAGTCCTCCGGCCGCAGTGATGACGAGCTCGTCGGGGCGGTAGTAGCGGCGGTAGTGGTCCCAGACCGAGTCGCGGGCGACGGCCCGGATGGCGTCCGGGGTGCCGCCGATGGGGCGGCCCAGCGGATGGGTTCCCAAAACGGCGGCGACGAAGTTCTCGTGCGCGACGTCGGTGGGGTCATCGCTGTCCATGGCGATTTCCTCGAGGATGACGTCCCGCTCCTGCTCCATCTCCTGCGGGTCCAGGACGGCGCCGGTGATCATGTCCGCAATGACGTCGATCGCCATGGGAAGGTCCGTGTCCAGCACACGGGCGAAGTAGCAGGTGCTTTCCTTCGCGGTGGCCGCGTTGGACTCTCCGCCCACCTCGTCGAAGGCCGAGGCGATCTCCAGGGCGGTGCGGCGCTTGGTGCCTTTGAAGAGCAGGTGCTCCAGGAAGTGGGTGGAGCCGTGCTGACCGGGCGCCTCGTCGCGGGAACCCACTCCGACCCAGAATCCGATCGTGGCAGAGCGCTGGCCGGGCATCGCCTCTGTCAGCACACGGACGCCGCCGGGCAGGACCGAGCGGCGCACTTCGGAGCCGCCGTCGGCTCCGTGGATCAGGGTGTCAGCGTGCTGGTTCTGCTCTAGCGGCAGGGGGACGACAGTCATCAAGGCCTTTCATTGAACACGTGCCAAATCTGGCTGCAATCCTACCTTTAACAGCAGCGGGGCCGGTGGTTGATCCACCGGCCCCGCGCTTTGGTACAGGAGAGACTACTCTGCGGACTCCTCGGAGACCTCAGCGTTGTCTGCGTCCCCGGCGCCCGCACCGTCAGCCACTACGGGTGACAGGGAAAGCTTTCCGCGGTCGTCGATCTTGGTGATTTCCACCTGGATCTTCTGGCCCACGGAGACGACGTCCTCGACGTTGTCCACGCGCTTGCCGCCGGCGATCTTGCGCAGCTCGGAGATGTGCAGGAGGCCGTCCTTGCCCGGAGTCAGGGAAACGAAGGCGCCGAAGGCCGTGGTCTTGACGACCGTGCCCAGGTAGCGCTCGCCGATTTCCGGGATCTGCGGGTTGGCGATTGCGTTGATCGCGGACCGTGCTGCGTCGGCAGACGGGCCGTTCGTGGCGCCGATGTAGACAGTTCCGTCGTCCTCGATCGAGATGTCGGCTCCGGTGTCTTCCTGGATCTGGTTGATCATCTTGCCCTTCGGGCCGATGACCTCGCCGATCTTGTCTACCGGGATCTTGACCGCGATGACGCGCGGCGCGAACTCGGAGAGCTCGTCCGGGGTGTCGATCGCTGAGTTCAGGACGTCCAGGATGTGCAGGCGGGCTTCGCGGGCCTGCTTCAGGGCGGCGGCCAGGACCGACGCCGGGATGCCGTCGAGCTTGGTGTCCAGCTGGATGGCCGTGACGAACTCAGCGGTACCGGCAACCTTGAAGTCCATGTCGCCGAAGGCATCTTCGGCGCCGAGGATATCGGTCAGGGCGGCGTAGCGGGTCTGGCCGTCAACCTGGTCGGAGACCAGGCCCATGGCGATACCGGCGACGGCGGCCTTCAGCGGCACACCTGCGTTGAGCAGGGACAGCGTGGAGGCGCAGACGGAACCCATCGACGTCGAACCGTTGGAGCTGAGAGCCTCAGACACCTGGCGGATGGCGTAGGGGAATTCCTCGCGGGACGGCAGCACCGGCATGATGGCGCGCTCTGCGAGGGCACCGTGGCCGATTTCGCGGCGCTTCGGCGAACCGACGCGGCCGGTCTCGCCGGTGGAGTACGGCGGGAAGTTGTAGTTGTGCATGTAGCGCTTGCGCGTCACGGGAGACAGCGAGTCGATCTGCTGTTCCATCTTGAGCATGTTCAGCGTGGTGACACCCATGATCTGGGTTTCGCCGCGCTCGAAGATGGCCGATCCGTGGACGCGGGGCAGAACCTCAACCTCGGCGGTGAGCTGGCGGATGTCCGTCAGGCCGCGGCCGTCGATGCGGATCTGGTCCGTGAGGATGCGCTGGCGCACAACGTGCTTGGTGACCGAGCGGAAGGCTGCGGACAGCTCCTTCTCGCGGCCTTCGAACTGGCCGGCCAGGGAAGAGGTGACCTCGTCCTTGAGCTCGTCGGACGCGGTGTCGCGTTCCTGCTTGTCGGCGATCTGGAAGATAGCGGCCAGCTTCTCGGCGGCAGCGGACTCCACAGCGGCGTAGACGTCGTCCTGGTAGTCCAGGAAGACCGGGAACTCGACGGTCGGCTTGGCGGCGCGTGCTGCCAGGTCGGACTGTGCGTCGCAGAGGGCCTTGATGAACGGCTTGGCAGCCTCGAGGCCTTCGGAAACAACCTCTTCGGTCGGGGCGGTGGCGCCCTGTTCCTTGATGAGGTTCCAGGAGTTGTCGGTAGCTTCGGCTTCAACCATCATGATGGCAATGTCATCGCCTTCGGCACCGCTCTTGACGCGGCCGGCGACGACCATGTTGAAGACGGCGTTCTCGAGCTGGGAGTGCTTCGGGAACGCAACCCACTGCGAACCGTGCTCGTCGGCGATCAGGGCAACGCGGACGCCGCCGATCGGGCCGGAGAACGGCAGGCCGGAGAGCTGGGTGGACATCGAGGAAGCGTTGATCGCCACTACGTCGTAGAGCTCGTCCGGGTTGATGGACAGCACGGTGACGACGATCTGGACCTCGTTGCGCAGGCCCTTGACGAAGGCGGGACGCAGCGGGCGGTCCATCAGGCGGCAGGCGAGGATCGCTTCCGTGGACGGGCGGCCTTCGCGGCGGAAGAACGAGCCCGGGATGCGGCCGGCGGCGTACATACGCTCTTCGACGTCGACTGTCAGCGGGAAGAAGTCGAATCCTTCACGCGGGTGCTTGCCGGCGGTGGTGGCGGACAGCAGCGCGGTCTCTTCGTCGAGGTAGACCATCGATGCGCCGGCTGCCTGCTTGGCAAGGCGGCCGGTTTCAAAGCGGATTACACGCTTGCCGAAGCGGCCATTGTCAATGACTGCTTCTGAGAACTGGATTTCGGGACCCTCCATAGAGAGTCACCTCCGTTTCATGGTTCACGGAGCCCAGCCGCATCAACCCAGTCCAGCATCTGTCTACTGGCCTGCACTGCACCCGGTCATCGATCGAGACCCACGGGCTAGGGCTTCACTCTTTGAAGCCGTTCCCGGGGATCACTACCGAGGACCGCGAATGCGTGATGCGGTTGATCCTCCTGTTGAGTTTTTATTTGAAGAAGGCGGCCCTTTCCGTCACGGAAGGGGCCGCCCCTTAAAGCTGACTAGCGGCGCAGGCCGAGACGCTCGATGAGCGCGCGGTAGCGGGTGATGTCAGTGTTCTTGAGGTAGGTCAGCATGCGCTTGCGACGACCAACCATGGCCAGCAGACCGCGCTGGGTGTGGTAATCGTGCTTGTGCACCTTCATGTGCTCAGTGAGATCCTTGATCCGCTGAGTCAGGACTGCAACCTGGACCTCCGGCGAACCGGTGTCGCCCTCGGACGTTGCGAAATCCTGAATGATGGACTGCTTTACAGCGGCTTCAAGTGCCACGATAACTCCTAGAGATGTGCCGTGAGGCCCGAATCAGTAACTCACTGCCGGGGGTGCTGCGCCGGATTAGCCCTCCAAAAAGAGGCTTTCCCGTACACAACAAGAGCCAGCCGCCACGGACTGCAGCCGGATCCAACGTTTAGTTTACCGGCACGCTTGTGATCTTGTCGAAACCGCCGCTCCCCAGCCGTTCCCGGATGGCGGCGACGCCGCGGTAAAGCTCGGCAAACGACGTGCTGAGCGGGGACAACCCGATCCGGATGCCCTGCGGCGCACGGAAATCGGGGATGACGTCCTGGTCCCACAGCGCCGCGGTCATCTCCCGGAACGCGGGGTGGTCCACGGTGATGTGGCTGCCGCGCAGTTCCGGGTCGCGCGGCGTTCCCAGGGTCACACCCGCCGGCGCCAGCCAGGCGTCATGGAGTTCGACGGCGAACGCGGTCAGCAGCCGGGATTTCTCGCGGACCGCCGCCATGCCCGCTTCTTCGAGCAAATCCAGAGTCCCGCGCATGGCGAGCATCCCGAAAATCGCCGGAGTTCCGCTCAGGAACCCGCGGATGCCGGCGGCCGCCTCGTAGCCGGAGCCCATCTCGAACGCGTCCTTGCGGCCCATCCAGCCCCAGATCGGCTGCTGCAGGCCCGGCAGGTGCCGGGCGTTGACGTAGGCGAACGCGGGCGAGCCCGGTCCCCCGTTCAGGTACTTGTAGGTGCAGCCGGCGGCGAAGTCGACGTCCGCAGCGTCCAGGCCGATTTCCACGGAACCCGCGGAATGGCACAGGTCCCAGACCATGAGGGCGCCGGCGTCATGCACGGCGGCCGTGATCCCCGGCAGGTCCGCGAGGAACCCGGAGCGGTAGGCGATCTGGCTCAGGACCACGACGGCGGTGGCCGGCCCGGTGGCGGCGCGCACCTGCTCGACCGTCACGCCGGAGGCGGGATCGGCGTCGATCCAGCGCAGCGTCAGTCCCCCTTCGCGGGCGATGCCCTCGACGAGGTAGCGGTCGGTGGGGAAATTGTCCGTGTCCAGCACGATTTCGGTGCGGGCGGGGTCTGTGACGGCAGCCAGCGCGGCCCGGATCAGCTTGTAGAGCACCACCGTGGTGGAGTCGGCGATGATGGTCTGCCCCGGGGCGGCGCCGAGGACGGCCCGTCCCAGCTGGTCGCCGATGGCCTGCGGGAGCTCCAGCCATTCCTCGTCCCAGCCGCGGATCAGCCGGCCGCCCCAGCTCTCCTGGATGAAGCTGCCGACGTCGGCTACGGTGCGCTTGAGTGGGCGGCCCAGGGAGTTGCCGTCGAGGTAGGACAGCGCCGTGTCGGTGCCGATGAAGTGCTCGCGGTACGCGGAGAGCGGGTCGGCGGCGTCGAGGTCCCGGGCCCGCTGCCACAGGATGTCGGTCGCTTCAGTGCTGGCGGGGATGCTCACTGGCCGATCTCCGTCCGGACGGCGAAGAGCTCGGGGAAAAAGGTCAGTTCGAGGGCCTTCTGCAGGAAGGCCGCCCCGCTGGAGCCGCCGGTGCCGGACTTCATGCCGATGGTGCGCTGCACGGTGCGCAGGTGCCGGAAGCGCCAGAGCTGGAAGTTGTCCTCGAGGTCCACGAGTTCCTCGCAGGCCTCGTAGGCGCCCCAGTTGTCGGCAGCGTTCTCGTAGATGTATTTGAACACCGGGACCAGTTCCGGGCAGAACTCGTGGGCTTTGGTGACGTCCCGCTCCAGGAGGGACACCGGAACGTCGAAGCCCTGGCGCTTGAGGTAGGCCAGGAAGTCGTCATAGATGCTGGGCGCTTCGAGGAGCTCCAGCAGCATGGCATGGGCCTCCGGATCGGATTCGAACACCGGCAGCATCTTGCGGTTCTTGTTGCCGAGCAGGAACTCGACGGCGCGGTACTGGCTGGACTGGAACCCGGAGGAGTTGCCCAGGAAACCGCGGAACTGCGAGTACTCGGTGGGCGTGAGGGTGGCGAGCACGGACCACTGCTCGGTGAGGGTCTTCTGGATGTGCTTGACCCGGGCGATCGCCTTCAGGGCCGAGCCGAGGTCGTCGGCGCGGAGCCAGGCGGCGGCACTGCGGAGCTCATGCAGGACCAGTTTGAGCCACAGTTCCGTGGTCTGGTGCTGGATGATGAACAGCATCTCGTCGTGGTGCTCCGGGGCGCTGACCGGCTGCTGGGCGCTCAGCAGCGTGGGCAGCTGCAGGTAGGATGCGTAGCTCATCCGCGAGCTGAAGTCGCGGACGATGTCCTTGTCCAGCTCCCTCGTGTTTTTCTCAATGGTCACGTCTCTTGCCTTCCTTGCCAATGGCTGTGAATCAATCCGCGAACCGACGCCGGGACGCCGCGGACCAGGGCCTACGGGGTAGTGCAGTAATCAGTGCGCAAACAGGATCTCGTGGGCCTGGACCACGTCAAGCCGCATCTGGTCAACCAGCGCTTCAGGGCCACGGTACGCCACCATGCCGCGCAGCCTGGCGACAAATTCCACCACTACAGTCTGGTCGTACAGATCGAAGTCGTCGACGTCCTCTTCCGGCCGGTCGATGACGTGGGCTTCCACCTGCCGGCTGACACCGTCGAAGGTGGGGTTGGAGCCGACGGAGATGGCGGCCGGCCAGCGCGTACCGGCCTGGTCCACCAGCCAGCCGGCGTAGATGCCGTCCGCGGGGATGTAGCCGGTCGCGCTGGGGCCGAGGTTGGCTGTGGGGAAGCCGAGGTCGCGGCCGCGCGCGGCACCGTGCACCACTTCGCCGCGCATCCGGTGCGGCCGGCCGAGGACGGCGGCGGCGGTGGCGACATCTCCCTCCCGCAGGGCCTCCCGGACCCAGGTGGAGGAGCAGCGGCGGTCCGAATCGTCGTCGCCGTGGATGGGGAATCCCTCGGAACCGAACTCGCTGATCACCAGCACTTCGAAGCCGAGCTTTTTCCCGAGTTCCTGCATGGTGTGCAGGTCCCCGGTGTTGCCGCGGCCGAAGCGGGCATCGTGGCCGATCACGACGTGGCTGGCGCGGAGGCTGTCGACCAGGACCGAGGAAACGAATTCTTCCGGTGTGAGGCTGGCCAGCTCGAGTGAGTACTTCATCACCAGCACGGCGTCGAGGCCCACCTCGCCGAGGGCCGCCAGCTTGTCCTCCAGCCCCATGATCAGTTCCGGCGCGGACTCGGGCCGGTGTACCTGCGCGGGGTGCGGATCGAAGGTGATGGCAACGGCGCGGCCGTGGTTCACCCGGGCTACCCGGATGAGCTGGGAGAGCACCTGTTGGTGACCGCGGTGCACGCCGTCGAAATTGCCGAACGTGACAACGGAAGGACCGAAGTCCGCCGGGACTTCGGACGGATCGTTCCAGATGTGGACCATCAACCTCGCCTTTTTTGCTGCCTGCCATGAGCTCGTCCGGAGCAAAGGTGCCGGCCCCGGAACTCTCTAAGATTACCCGCATTCACCGCAGGTCCCCGACGCCCCGGGAAGGCCGCCCGGGCGCTGTGGCGCGAGCTGGGAGGGTCGTTCCATCGATGCCGCCCGCTTCAGCGCCGGCGACTGCCGGCGGCTATGAGGGCTGGTGGAACGGCACGCCCGCTTCGGGTGACATGGCGGGACTGCCGCAGGAAAACGTGGCAGTCAGCACCGCGACGAACAAGGTCATCGAGAGCTTCCGCGTGGACGTCAACGGGTTTCCCCTGCGCTAGCCTGCGCCGGCCTCCGCTCCCGTTCCGCCGTTGCCGTCCCGGAGTGGGCCAAGCGGTGATTCCGCCAGAGCAGAGCCACCGCGGCCAGGATCAGCGGGATGTGAATCACGGGCAGGTTCCGCGCGAACCATTTCGGCAGGTAGATATCGGTGACGGAGCCGGTGGCGTCGCCGAGGTCCCGGGCCAAGGCTGTCAGCGGGCAACGGAAGCCCCGTTTACCGTCCGTTCCGTGAGGCCCTTGGTAAGCCGTGGACCACACCACCGGGCGCAGCTATGTTGTGGGATGGGAGGAACTGCCGAACGGTGCTCGTCGCGCTCCTGGCCCGCGCCCTGGCGGCCGGTTGCGGCCTGTTGACCGGCACAGTCACCGAAAGGTGCGTCGATTGGATCCGTTTCGAGTCACCGCGGCAGCACTTCGACGGCCCTCGTTGTCATCGGCAACCGGTCCGCGCGGACGGAGAAACGACGATCTACGGTTACCGAGCCCGGATCCATCTGGTGGAAGTGGAAGCTGTCCTGAAGGGCGAACCAGCAGCCGGGGCGAACTGGCACCGGCTGCGCCGTCGGGCATCATTCGAGCCGGAAGTAGCGGTTCCGGCGCGGGTCCACATGTGGCGGCGGGATGAACCAGGAACTCCGCCTCGTATCTCGATGACCCATTGTTCCTTGTGGATCAGGTGATGGTGGTGCGAGCAGAGCAGGGCGCCGTTGCCGGCTCCGGTCCTCCCGCCCCGCGACCAGTAGTCGATGTGGTGGGCCTCGCACCAGGGCGCTGGAACGGTGCATTGCGGGAACGCGCAGCCCCCGTCCCTCGCAGATAGGGCCTTCCTGACATGCGGTGGGAAGAGCCTCGAGGCGCGGCCGATGTCCAGGATCCTGCCCTCGCCGCCGAGGAGGACAGGAATGACGTCGGCGTCGCAAGCGGTCTTGCGCACGGTCGAGGCGGTGACCGGACCCGCGAACATCAGCATTCCCACATTCGAGCCTGGACCGCCGGTGTCCGGGGCCGCCCCTTCGAGCTGGTCGAGCAGATGCCGGTAGTCGATGGTGACCATCACCTGCGGGCGCAAGCCGCCCGTCGCGGGCAGGCCTCCGGCTGCGAGAGCGGCCTTGCAGGCACTGACGAGGCCGTCCAGGAGACGCTGTGGCCTGGAACGTTGGTGCAACTGTTCGGCGCCTGGTTCTTCCCGAAAACCAGGCGCTTCCTGGTCATCGCCCTCGGGCCCGGCGGCACCGGCATCGTCTGCGGTGGCGCCAGTTTGATCTGCAGCTGCGCCGCCCTTGTCGATGCGCGGGTTCGTGGCGACATTCATGACCGTGATGAGGTGCTCGAACTGATCTGTCGTGGCGAAAATTTCCAGATAATGCAGCCCTCGCCGGTCCTGCCGGATGAAGGCGCCCTGCCGCTGACGAAGTTCCGTTTCGCCGGGCTCGTCGCCGTCCTGGTCCAAGGCGTCCGTCCAGCGTTTGGCGATCCGGGTCAGGAAATCGTGATCATTCTCGATGGCCGTCAGGGTCAGGGCATGCTCCATCCGGGCCGCCGTCTCTGGCGGGACCCGCTGACGGACCCGGTCCAGCGAGAGGGCAATGACGGTGGCGGCGCGGGAAGCGATGCTTCCAGCGGCGACTGCCGCAGCGAGCTCTTCGTTCGCGGCGGGGAGGCACCGGCCTCCGATTCCGGTACGTGGCAGGACGGCGCCGACGAGCGAGAGCCGACGGCGGGCTTCCGCGGCGCTGATCCGCAACCGTGCCCGCAGGAACTCGGCGGTACTCCGGTAGCCGTCATCCACATATTCCGGCGGCGCGGCCGCTCCGGGCACCACGTCCGGCGGGACACTTTCCGCCGTGTTCCAGCCCGTCAACCACCCCGCGGGTGCGCCGGCACCGGATCCGCTCAATGCCGTGGACGCCTGGTTCCGGGCCCGGTCGACCGCGGCGGCGGCAATGAGCTGCAAGTACTCGGCCAGGCAGGTTAGTTCCTCCACGCGGCCGGCGAAGTCCGCGGCTTCCTTCGTGCCAAACAGTGCCGAGTCTGCGACCGCCGTCGTCGTTGCATCGCACAGCAGGCCAAGCGCCCCGTCCATGGCGCTGTCGAGGCCACCCGAACCGCGGTGAGCCACGGCCTGCGCGGCCTGGTCCGGAGTGAAGTCTGCTATTGCCTCCATAACTGAACTCTGCCAGAGGGGTCCGACAAGAATGCCCAGACAGTTGTGCCCGGGCAATGTTGCCTACGGAGATAAGGCCCTGCACTGCCCCGGGCAGCCCGTGGCAAGCTGTAATCATGGACCGTACCGCCGTCCCGCACCAACCGGGATCCCCGCAGCCGGTCAGCCCCCTACCCGATGACCCGCGGCGCCCGTTGGGTCCCCGCGACCCGGGCGATGCATGGGTCGAAGGCGACCGCGGACGGTTCTGGGGCCGGTTCGGCTCCGCAGGTCTGCTGGTCCACGATCCGGCCAAGGGCATCCTGCTCCAGCACCGGGCCTTGTGGAGCGACCAAGGGGGAACCTGGGGGCTGCCCGGCGGAGCGCTGCATCAAGGCGAACAAGCAGTCCACGGCGCCCTGCGGGAGGCCCGGGAGGAAGCAGCGGTCCCACCGGAGAACGTCCGGACCCTGTTCACCTCGGTGTTCGACGTCGGCTACTGGACGTACACAACCGTGGTTGTCGAGGTGATCGCGCCATTCGACCCGGCCATCAGCGATCCGGAAAGCCTGGAACTCGTCTGGGTCCCTGTTGACGGGGTCGGCGACAAGGCGTTGCACCCCGGCTTTGCGCGTTCCTGGCCGGAGCTGCGCCGTCGGCTTATGGATTCGAGCCCCAACGCGTCCTAATGTACGGGCATGACAACAGAGCCCGGGACCCCGCCACGGGTGCGGCAGCTTCGACTCGTCGTCGAGACTGACGACTACGACGCCGCCCTCACCTTCTATCGCGACGTGCTCGGCCTGGTCGAGCACGAGGCGGCCCAGGGCGAAGGGGACGCCCGCATCACCATCCTGGAAGCCGGCAGGGCCACGCTGGAACTCTCCAACCCCGCGCAGGTCCGGATGATCGACCGGATCGAGGCTGACGGTCAGCCCAGCGCCAAGATCAGGGCGGCCTTCGAGGTAGAGGATTCCGCGGGCACCACCCGGGATCTCGTGGCGGCCGGCGGGACGCTGATCGCGGAGCCGCGGGAAACCCCGTGGCGGTCACCGAACTCCAGGCTCGATGCTCCGGCCGGGTTGCAGATCACGCTGTTCCAGGAGCTCGGCCCGCCTCGGGAGCCGGCCGGGGAGCCGGCCGGACTCAGGCCCGACGCCCCGGACGGCGGCGGTACAGCCAGATGAGGCCCAGGATTGGAAGCAGCAGCGGGATGAAGCCGTAGCCGCGGCCGAACAGGGACCAGACCGTCTCGTGCGGGAAGTTCACCGAGTCGAAGACGCTGAGCGCTCCGACCACAAGCACTCCGATCAGCTCCACCAGGACGGCCGCCACGGACACTTTGAACCAGGTGCGGCCCGGCTTCGCGAGTGACACGGTGGCCACGAGGTAGACGACGGCGGCGAATGCGGACAGCAGGTAGGCCAGCGGAGCCTCGGAGAACTTGGTCAGGATCTGGTAGCCCGCCCGGGCTGTTGCCGAAATGGCGAACACGGCGTAAACCGCGATCAGGAGCCGGCCGGGACCGGTGTTGCGGGTGTCGGTCGCAGGTGTCCCGGGCGCGGCCGTGTGCACTCCTGCGGCGGTGTCCTGATGCGAAGGTTTTGCCGTCACGTTATGTGCCTCTTCCAAGTCAGTACCAAATCTGGTTCATGCGGGCCGCCATCACAAGTGCTGTGACACCGACGGCGGCCAGGACAAAGTTGCTCCAGCGCGTGCGTTCAAGAATGGACCAGTACACCGCGCCGACGGGCAGCATCAGGGCGGTCAGCAAATAGCCCCAGAATTCCCAGGCCTCCCCCGCAATCTGTTCCCCGCCCGCCACCCGGACGATCGACCCCACCAGATACACCAGGAGGGACAGTTCGACGGCGGCCACCGACAGGATCGTCGTGTCGTTCGGCGCCTTCTTGAGGATCCCGGCGGTGAGGCAGATGATGCTGGAGATCAGTCCGACGGTCAGGATGATGTAAAAATAGGCGTCCACTACTGCCCTGCCTGCTGCGATGGGGCGGGCTGTTCGGGGGTTTCCTCTGCCTGAGCCGCCTGCTTGGCGGCGCGCTTCTCGTTGTCCGGGGCGAACACGAGCACAGGCTTGGCGTAGCTTCCCGCGTCGGCCAGCAGCGCCACGAGCGTGCCGTCCGGGGCGAACCCTGCCGCCGGTTTGTCCGCCGTCGCCGCGTCCGGCGTCCCGGCCAACGCTCCCGCCGGGATCCTGCGGCCAAAGGAAATTTCGGTGGTTTCCGCGTCGCTGAGTTCACGGTTCGGCATCAGGGCCCGCGCGGCCTGGGACATTTCCAGCACGTCGAGTTCTTCAGCCAACTGTTCCAGGGTGTGGGCCTGGTCGAGGGTGTAGGGGCCCACCTGGGTCCGGCGCAGCGCTGTCAGGTGGCCGCCGACGCCCAGGGCGTTGCCGAGGTCGCGGGCGAGGGCACGGATGTAGGTGCCGGAGGAGCACTCAACCGTGACGTCCACGTCCAGGGCCTCCCCATCGCGCACCGGGCGGACCCCGTGGACTTCGAAACGGTGGATGGTGACCGGCCTGGCGGCGAGCTTGACCTCTTCGCCGGAACGGACCCGGGCGTAGGCACGTTCGCCGTTGACTTTGATGGCACTGACGCTGCTGGGAACCTGTTCGATCTCGCCGGTCAGCGCGGTGACGCCGGACCGGACCGCCTCTTCGGTGACCGCGGCGGCGCTGTGCGTCGCGGTGACCTCGCCTTCGGCGTCGTCCGTCACGGTTGATTCGCCGAGCCGGATGGTGGCCGTGTAGGTCTTGGAGGTGCCCACGATATAGGTCAGCAGACGCGTGGCCTTGTTGATGCCGACCACCAGAACGCCGGTGGCCATCGGATCAAGGGTTCCGGCGTGGCCCACCTTTCGGGTACCGGCGAGCCGCCGCATCCGTCCAACCACATCGTGGCTGGTCCAGCCTTGCGGCTTGTCCACTATCACCAGTCCAGAAAGCACGCTTCCCAGTATATCTGCGCGCGGACCCGCTCCTGCGCCCGGCGGCTAGGATGGCAGACATGCCCGAGCTTGCCGCCCACGTCCGCGATGTCCCCATCAACCAGATCCGGGAGATCACAGAAGCCGCCTGGAGCACCCCCGGCGCCATCGTCCTGAGCATCGGCGAGCCGGGCTTTGCGCTCCCGCGCCACATCCTCGAGGCCGGGATGGCCTGCCTGGACCGGGACGAGACCAATTACACGCCCAACGCCGGCATCCCCGCCTTGCGGGAGGCTTTTGCGGCCAGGTTCCGGGAACACAACGCGACGCCGGTCGGAGCGGACCGCGTCTACGTCGTCGACGGCGCCCAGCAGGGGCTCCACTTCGCCATGAGCCTGCTGCTCTCCCCCGGCGACGAAATCCTCATTCCCAACCCGGGTTATCCCACGTTCGCGATGACCAGCAGCCTCCTGCATGGCGTCCCTGTGCAGTACCCGCTCTTCCCGGAGCATGACTTCCAGCCGCGGATCGACGACATCGAGGCACTCCTTACGCCGCGGACCAAAGTGCTGATCCTGAACTCACCGTCCAACCCCTTGGGTGCGGTCCTGGGCGAGGAACTCACCCGGAGCCTCGTGGAACTGGCCCGCCGCCGCGATCTGTGGATCATCTCCGACGAATGCTACGAGGCGTTCACCTATGACATTCCGCATGTGAGCCCGGCCCGGTTTGACAGCGATGTCCCGGGCGAGGCCCGGGTGTTCACGTCGTTGACGCTGTCCAAGACCTACGGCCTGACCGGACTGCGCATCGGCGCCCTGATCTGCCCGCCCGGCCTGGAGCAGAAGATGAACAACGTGATGGAGTCGATTGTCTCGTGCGTCGCCTCCCCGTCGCAGTACGCGGCGCTGGCGGCGCTGACGGGCCCGCAGGACTACGTCAGCCACGCGCACGCCCACTACCGGGCCAACAGGGATGCGGCCTCGGCGGTCCTGGCGTCCAGGGGGATCCCGTTCCTCACCGCGCAGGGAGCCTTCTACCTCTGGGCGGACATGTCCCACGTCAGCGGCGGCGACGTCCGGGCCTGGGTCCGCCGGTTCCTGGCCGAGTCCGGTGTGTCGTTCGCGCCGGGCACCGCGTTCGGCTCGATCGGCGAAGGCTGGATCCGGATAGCGCTCTGCGGCAGCCAGGACGAACTCGTCGAGGGCCTCGGCCGGCTTCCAGCCCGCCAGGCCTGAGCCCGGCAGGCCGAGCCCGGCAGGCCCCAGGGTCCGTTGCCCCTATCGCCCCGGGAACGCTGCCATTAGCCTGAGCCCACGACGCATTGCGCCGTGGGCTTCATAGTTCCGTCGGGAGGTATGGCATGTGGTGGCAGGACTTATTGTGGGGCATCTGGAACGGGCTCACGGCATGGATCGTGTTGATCGCCCATGTCCTCGGGCAGTGGGGCGAGTACCCCTTCTACAACACCGCCCGGGCCGGGAACTGGTATGACTTCGGGTTCCTGCTGGGCATGGGCTCTCCCCTGCTGGGCGGCCTGGGTGTCCGCGGAGGGCGGTCCCGGCGGCGTTGATGGAGCTACCGCCCCGTTGAGGGAGCTGCGGCTGCACTGCGGCTGCGCCAGGGACCTCCGGCGGGCGCCGGACCCGGCGTCGGAGCATCGACTTTCCCGCGTCAACGGATTAAAATCCGCTCGTAGGGGCCGTGATGAGCCGGCCGCCTGCCTGGTCTGTTTGATCTAGCTGATTTGCCCGATTTACATGGTCTCAAGAGCTGGGGATTCTTCATTCACCTCGGAGCACACCATGAGAAAACAACTGTCATCGCTGGCTGTGGCCGCCACGGCTGCCCTCCTCCTTGCTACCGGGCCGCCACGGGCCGACGCCCCGGACGGGTCCTCCGCAGGGGGCTACGCAGGGGCCTCCGCCAGGAGTCCCGCAGGGATTCCCGCCGTCCGGCTGGCTGCAGGCCTCGTGGGACCGCTCCACGTCAGCGCCGGACGCGACGGCTCGGTGACCGTCAGCGAGCAGTTCGCCAGCAGGCTGACCCGGATCGATGCCGACGGTTCAAGGAAGGTGCTCTACGAAAACAACGGTTGGGATGTCGCCGGGAACACCCAGGAGGGCTCCACCACCTACGTCGTTGAGAGCCAGGGAGCCGGCCGCGGGGACAACCGTGAGCTGGCAGCCCATGTCCGGATCATTGAAGAAGACGGCGACCAGCGGACCATCGGCGATTTCGCGGCGCTCGAGAAGAAGGACAACGCCGACGGCGGGGCCCGCTACGGCTTCCGCGATCTTCCGGCTGACTGTGCGTCGAAACTTCCGCCGGAGCTTCCGGCCTCCTACACCGGCGAGCTGAACACGCGTCCCTATGGCATCGCGGTCTCTGACGGCACCGTCTTCGCCGCCGATGCAGGGGCGAACACGGTGGTGTCGGTAAATATCCGGTCCGGCAAGGCGAAAACGGTCGCCGTCCTGCCGCCGCGTCCGTCCAGGATCACCGCCGCCGCAGCGGCCGGGCTGCACCTGCCGCAGTGTGTCGTGGGCCGGTCCTATGCCTTCGAGCCGGTGCCTACCGACGTCGCCGTCGGCCCGGACGGCTGGCTCTACGTGTCAACCATGCCGGGCGGGCCGGAGAGCCCCGGCGCGGACGCCCGGGGGGCCGTCTTCAAAATCGACCCGGAACACGGGAAGGTGAAGCTGCTGGCCGAGAGCATCCTGTCCCCCACCGGGATTGCCGTCACCAGCGACGGTGATGTGTACGTTGCGTCGTTGTTCGGCGACGGAGTCATCAAGCTGGACGGACGGACCGGCAAGCCCAGCGTTGCCCTGGCCTCGGCTTCGACGGCCGACGTCGTCCTCCGTGGTTCCACGCTGTATGCCACGGTGAACTCGCTGCCGTCCGACCCCGCGCCTCCTAACGGCCAGGTCGCAACCCTGAAGCTCGGCCGCGATTCCCGCGACTCCGACGATTCCGACGACTCCTGAGCCGGAGACAACTTTGCCCGGACACAACAATGCCGGAATACAACAGCAGCCAGACACAAGAATGGCCGGCCCGTTTCGGGGCCGGCCATTCGCTGCGTTTGTTGGCGACGCTGTGCTGCTGAGGACTACTTGTTGCTGTCCTCATCCAGATCGGTGTCTGCCGTGACGTCAATGTCCTCTTCGTCGAAGTCGTCCTCGTCGAGGTCGACGTCCTGCGGGGCGTCGCTCTTGTAGGGGTCGGCGTCGCCGGCGTGCTGGGCGCTGGCGGCGAGAGCCGCCACCTCGGCGTCGCGCTTCTTGGCGGCCCGGAGCAGTTCCTCGAGGTTGGAGGCGTTGACCGGAATCTGGTCAGCCACAAACTCCAGCGTGGGGGTCAGCCGGACAGTGATGTTCCGCCCGACTTCCTGCCGGAGCACACCCTTGGCCTTCTCGAGTCCCTTGGCGGCTTCGGCCTGGACCAGCTGGTCACCGAACACCGTGTAGTAGACCGTGGCGTGCTGCAGATCGTTGGTCACGCGGGCATCGGTGACAGTAATGCCCTCAAGCCGCGGATCCTTGACCCTACGGCCCAGGGCCTCGGCAACAACAACCTTAATGCGCTGCGCCAATTTGGCAGCCCGTGCGGGATCAGCCATTTCCACTCCTAAAAATTTGGGTTGTACGACGGCGCAGTAGCGGCTTGGCCTTTTGAGTTGCCTTTGCTGCCACGCGCCTATGGTGAGTCTATGACGATGCCGGAGAGTTTTGGGGGCGCCCGGGAGCGGCATCGGGCCTACCGGAGCTGGGCGGCACAGGATCGCAGATCCGGTGCCGCCCAGCGTAGGGGCGGGGCCGCCGGAAAAATCCAACGGCCCCGCACCTGTAACGCTAGGACAGACTAGACGCGCGGCTTTTCGCGCATCTCGAAGGTCTCGATGGTGTCACCTTCGTTGATGTCGTTGAACGAGCCAAGACCGATACCACATTCGAAGTCCGTGCGGACCTCGGTGGCGTCGTCCTTGAAGCGCTTGAGCGTCTCAACGGTGAGGTTGTCGCCGATGATCTTGCCGTCGCGGCTGATGCGGGCCTTGGCGTTGCGTCGGATAACACCCGAGCGCACGATCGAGCCTGCAATGTTGCCGAACTTGGAGGAACGGAACACTTCGCGGACCTCGGCGGTGCCAAGCTGGTGCTCTTCGTACTCCGGCTTGAGCATGCCCTTGAGGGCTGCCTCAATGTCATCGATTGCTGCGTAGATGACGGAGTAGAAGCGCATGTCCACGCCTTCGCGGTCTGCCAGTTCGGCAACACGCTCGGCGGGCTTGACGTTGAAGCCGATGATGACGGCGCTGTCGACCGTCGCCAGGTTGACGTCATTCTGCGTGATCGCACCGACACCGCGGTGGATGATACGCAGCTGGACACCTTCGCCGACGTCGATCTTAAGCAGCGCGTCTTCGAGGGCTTCCACGGCACCGGACACGTCACCCTTGAGGATGAGGTTGAGGGTGTCGATCTTGCCGTCGGCGACGGCCTGGTCGAAGTCTTCCAGGCTGATGCGCTTGCGGCGCTTGGCCAGGGCGGCGTTGCGGTCGGCGGTTTCACGCTTC
Organism: Arthrobacter sp. UYCu712; assembly: GCF_040547005.1. Taxonomy (NCBI): domain Bacteria; kingdom Bacillati; phylum Actinomycetota; class Actinomycetes; order Micrococcales; family Micrococcaceae; genus Arthrobacter; species Arthrobacter sp. UYCu712. Next base: position 39,867 of record NZ_JBEPOZ010000011.1, on the reverse strand, counting down.
TCGGCGATCTGGCGGGCGGTGCGCTCGTCAGCAGTCACGAAGAAGGTGTCACCGGCGCGCGGGACGTTGGACAGACCCAGGACCTGCACGGGGCGGGACGGGCCGGCCTCGGTCAGGACACTGCCGTCGTCGTCGAACATCGCACGGACACGGCCGTGGGCCGTGCCTGCCACGATGGTGTCGCCGACGTGCAAGGTACCGGACTGAACCAGGACGGTGGCCACTGAACCGCGGCCCTTGTCCAGGTTGGCTTCAATCGCAATGCCGCGGGCGTCCTTGTTCGGGTTGGCGCGCATGTCGAGGGCAGCGTCTGCGGTAAGCAGGACAGCCTCGAGCAGCTCGTCGATGTTGAGGTTCTGGCGGGCAGAGACCTCCACGAACATGGTGTCGCCACCGTACTCCTCAGGAACCAGACCGTATTCGGTCAGCTGGCCGCGGACCTTCTCCGGGTTGGCGCCTTCCTTGTCGATCTTGTTCACAGCCACGACGATCGGCACGTTGGCCGCCTGTGCGTGGTTGAGGGCCTCAACGGTCTGCGGCATAACGCCGTCGTCCGCTGCGACCACCAGGATGGCGATGTCGGTGACCTTCGCACCACGGGCACGCATGGCGGTGAACGCCTCGTGGCCCGGCGTATCGATGAAGGTGATCTTGCGATCGATGCCTTCGTGCGGGTGGGTGACCTGGTAGGCACCGATGTGCTGCGTGATGCCGCCGTGCTCGCCCGCCATAACGTCGGACTTGCGGATGGCATCGAGCAGCCGGGTCTTACCGTGGTCAACGTGACCCATGACGGTGACAACCGGAGGACGTGCCTCGAGGTCTTCGTCGCCTTCGGCTTCCAGCTCTGCTTCGAAGTCGATGTCGAACCCGGAGAGCAGCTCGCGCTCCTCATCCTCCGGAGACACGACCTGGAGCTTGTAGCCAAGCTCCTCGCCGAGCAAGGCGAAGGTCTCTTCATCCAGCGACTGCGTGGCCGTAGCCATTTCGCCGAGGTGGAAGAGAACCGTGACCAGTGCTGCGGGGTTCGCCTCGATCTTGTCGGCAAAGTCCGTGATGGACGAGCCACGGCGAAGCCGGACTACGGTGTTGCCGTCGCCGCGGGGTACGCTCACGCCACCCAGCGACGGAGCACTCATCTGCTCGAGTTCCTGACGCTTGGCACGCTTCGACTTGCGCTGCTTGCCACGGCCTGCGCCGCCCTTACCGAAGGCACCCTGGGTGCCACCGCGACCGCGGCCACCCTTGCCGAAGCCGCCGCCGGCCGGAGCGCCGCCACCGGCACCGGGAGCACCCGTGCCTGGAGCGCCACCCGGACGGCCCGGACCACGTGCGCCGCCGCCGGGACGGCCTGCACCAGCCGGTGCCGGACGTTCGGTGCGGTTAGGCATCATGCCGGGAGTCGGACGGTTTCCGCCGGCGCCTGCCGGACGGCCAGCGCCCGGAGCGCCTGCCGGACGGGGAGCACCCGGGCGTGCACCCGGAGCGCCGCCGGTGCGGGGAGCACCCGGACGGGGACCCCCTGCGCCTGCTGCGGGACGGGGGCCACCGGGGCGTTCGCCCTCGGTACGGCTTCCCCCCGGACGGGGCATGCCCTGGGAGGGAGCGAACGGGTTGTTACCCGGACGCGAGGGACGTTCGTTGTCGCCGCCGCGGCCCCGGGGCATGCCCTGGGACGTGGCGAAGGGGTTGTTGCCGGGACGGGGACCGCCCGGGCGAGGTGCCGAGCCGCCCTGGCGTGCCGGAGCAGCCGGTGCCTCAGCCTTGGGAGCAGGCCGCGCGCCGGGCTTGATGCCCGTCGAGGGAGCAGCCGGTGCCTGGGCAGCGGGTGCCGGTGCAGCTGCTGCCGGAGCCGGGGCTTCGGACTTGGGTGCTGCTGCCTGCGCCGGGGCACCGGGTGCAGCCGGAGCCGGCGCGGGGGCCGGACGGGTTGCAGCGGGGCTGGCGGGTGCCGAAGGGGTGGACGCGGGGGCCTCGGACTTCGAAGCTGCCGGTGCGTCGGGGTAGGCGTTGCGGAGTTTCCTCACAACGGGGGCCTCAATGGTTGAAGAGGCCGAGCGAACGAATTCGCCCAGTTCCTGCAGTTTGGTTACTGCATCTTTGGAAGTAATACCGAGCTCTTTAGCAAGCTCATGTACGCGGACCTTGGCCACATTTCTCCTGTCTCGGTCCGCACCGAGCCAGGCACGAACCGTCTAATTCTTACTGCGGGCCTCCGCCGCGAGTGCAGCTGAAAGGCCCATTGCAGAGCGCAACAAAGTTGTCATCGTTGCGCACTCATCGCTGGGAACTCATCGGGTTTCCATCAGTTTTCTGACCCGCTTTCAGGTTGGACGGTTGTTGCTGCGGCCACCGGAGTGTCCACGGCTTTCGTGCCTGCCGTGATCCGGCGTTCGACGTCGGCTGTCCCGGTCGCGCCGTTGAGGGCGCGTCCGAACGCTCGACGTTTGACCGCCAGTGCCAGGCACTTTTCGCTGGGGTGCAGCCATGCACCCCTGCCAGCCATCCGGCGTCGTTCATCCACTACGACGGCGGATGAACCGCTGCCGCCGGAGACGAGCCGGAGTAACTCAGACCGCGATCCTTTTTGCCGGCATCCGATGCAGGTACGTTGGGGCTGATCCTCGAGGTGTTGCACTTGTGCCACGTTCGAGTATCTTCCTGCCAGTACTTGACTGCCTGCCCGAGGGCACGCGGACACCGGCCCTTAGGCGCGGTCATGTCTATTCTAGCCCCTCCGGCGCTCGGACCCCGAACTGAGGGGACTCGGGCGCCAACGGGCCGGGCCGAAGGGCCGCCTATTTGTCGCGGTGGACCACAGCGTCGGAGACGATGTCGATCCGCCAGCCGGTGAGCTTGGCGGCGAGCCGGGCATTCTGGCCTTCCTTGCCGATGGCGAGGGAGAGCTGGTAGTCGGGGACCACAACGCGGGCGGAGCGGGTCGATTCATCCGTGATGGTGACCGAATTCACTCGTGACGGCGACAGTGCGCTGGCGATGAAGCTGGCGGGATCGTCGCTGTAGTCCACGATGTCGATCTTCTCGTCGTTCAGCTCGGTCATGACTGCCCGGACGCGCGAACCCATTTCACCGATGCAGGCACCCTTGGCATTGATGCCCGGGGTGTTGGCTTTGACGGCAATCTTGGTGCGGTGGCCGGCTTCACGGGCCAGTGCCACGATCTCGACCGAGCGGTCCGCGATTTCCGGCACTTCCAGTTCGAAGAGCTTCCGGACCAGCCCGGGGTGCGAACGGGAGAGCGTGATGGAGGGACCCTTGGTGCCCCGGTGCACATCGATCACGAAGGCACGGAGGCGGTTGCCGTGGATGTATTTCTCCCCGGGAACCTGCTCGGGCGGCGGCAGCAGTGCCTCGACCGCGCCCAGGTTGACCTGGATCATGTGCGGGTTGTTGCCCTGCTGGATGGTGCCGGCAACAAGCTCGCCCTCGCGGCCCTTGAACTGGCCGAGGACGTTGTCATCCTCGGCGTCGCGCAGGCGCTGCAGGATGATCTGCCGTGCAGTGCTCGCAGCAATGCGGCCAAAGCCGGCAGGGGTGTCCTCGAACTCGCCGATCGGGGCGCCGTCGTCGTCGATCTCGGTGGCCCAGATGGTCACGTGGCCGCTCTTGCGGTCCAGCTCGGCCCGGGCCTTCTCGAAGGCACCGGGCGTCTTGTGGTAGGCGACCAGCAGGGCCTGCTCGATGGTCGGGATCAGGACATCCAGCGGGATTTCGCGCTCACGCTCCAGGAGTCTCAGCGCGCTCATGTCAATATCCATTAGGCCTCCTCAGAAGGTCCATTGTTTGCGTTTTCCAGCCCGGCCTCTTCAAGGTGGCTGAACTCTATCTCGACTTTTCCGCTGCGGATCCTGTCGAAAGGAATCTTGACTGCTTCGCCCTGCTTGGGCTTCATGCCCTTCTTGACCGCGATCTCCGGCACCAGCGTGACGCCGTCGTCTTCGACGGACTGGATCCTTCCGGTGACGTTTTCGCCCTGCAGGACGTTGATCTTGACCATGCGCCCGCGGGCGCGGTGCCAATGCCGCTCTTCTGTGAGGGGGCGCCCGACGCCGGGCGAGGAGACCTCAAGCTCGTAAGGGCGCGCGTCGGTGCTGGGATCGTTGTCCAGGATGTCGGACAGGGTGGTGGATGTCTGGGCGATCACGTCCAGGCTGACGCCGCCGGACTCTTCCTGGGGCAGGTCCACTACTACGTGGACCACCCGGTTGGCGCCGGCGACATGGATGGAGACGTCCTCCAGGTACAGGCGGTTTGCCAGGACTGCGGGTTCGAGGAGGGCGTGCAGACGCTCAGCCTCGAAATTGTGGGCGGGTGCGGCTTCAGCCTTCCCCGTCCCGGTCCGGTCTGTTGAAGTCGTGGCCTCTGCGTTGGTCATGATGCCCGCCGCCTCCCGCTAGATGATGTTGTGTCTACTAGCCTAGCGATTTTCCGGGCGCCGTGGTGCACGGAGTTCCCGGCCGGCATGACAACATGGTCTGTTGTGAAAGACGACACCAGGGAAAAGCGATGGCGGGAGCTCCTTCCCCGGTTTTTTCCCCGCATCGCGCTGCTGGCGTGCATCACCGTCGTAGTGATCAGCCTGGGGGTGGCCCTGACGCCCGGGAGCCCCAAAGCATCCGCGGACCAGCCGTTTTCCGAGCAGGCGCGGGCCGCGGCCTTGTCCGAGACCCTCCGGCTCAGGGCCGCCGGTGAACAGCTTGTCACCCCTGCGGCGGGCGCTGCCCCCACTGGATCGCAGGCCCCCATTGCGCAGACTGTGAATTTGCTGACAGACCAGGCCCGCGCGCTCCTGGGCCCGGGCGACGAGCCCGCCGCTGAACCGCTTCCGGCGTCATCTCCGGCAACGCCGTCCGCTGCGGCACAGCCCGGTCCGGCGTCGGCGGCGGAACTGGCTGCCGCCCTTGCCGCGAGCGGGTCCGAGCGGCTGGCCGAGGCTGCCGCGGCCGACGGCGGCATCGCCCGGCTGCTCGCAGCGGTCGGAGCGGCCCAGCTCCTGGAAGCGTCCTCGCTCGCCGTGGCCACCGGGTCTCCGGCACCTGCCGCGGCGGATCCGGCCTCCCCGGCGTTGTCCGGGGCTTGCCGGACGCCGGCGGCAACGTCGTTGCCCGCCGCCGCCGGGACCGACGGTGCCGCTGATGCCGAGGACGCCAGCCTCGAAGGGGCACTTGCCGCGGCGGTACGGACCGAATTGGAAACCATCTACGGCTATCAGGTGGCGCTGACCCGGCTCGGCGGCGAGCAGTCCAGCGCCGCCGCGAAGCAGCTGGCTCGTCACGAGTCCCTGATCAGCGGCGCCGAAACCCTGAGCCGGGCACACTGCGTCCCTGTGCCTCCGCGGGAAGCGGGCTACACCCTGGAGCAGTCCTTCCTGGCCTCCCCCGCTTCCGGCCTGGGCAGGCTGGAAGCGGCCGCGCTGCCGGTCTACGGCGATCTCGTGGCCCTGAGCGACGGCGAGACCCGCCAGTGGGCCATCTCCGGACTCGTCGGCGCCGCCCGGCGGGCCGAGCTGTGGGGCGCGGACGCGGGAAGCCTCCCCGGGCTGGCGGCGGATCCGGCGTCGTTCCCCTCCCTGCCGACGCCCAGCGCCAGCCCAAGCACCACGCGCTGAGCAGCCACCCGTCGTCGTATGGGGCGGCTTTGACGCTCGCAAGCGGGGAATCCCGCTCTGTACGCGGCGTGTTCCGTGTCAAAGTGCCCCGGCTGCGCCCCGACGCCGGCGGCACCCGGTTTGGACGCTCCCCGGGACGCTGGTGCGAGGTAGCTGCGGCTAACTTAGGCTCGTGATACTGGCCAGCCCCGGGTGCTGATGCTTTGCTGTTCTTATGGACAGCACCGGCGCCCCCACGCTTCATGAGAACGAGCCCCACCACAACGACATCGCACACCGACTGAACTGGCTTCGCGCCGGCGTGCTGGGCGCCAACGACGGAATCGTGTCGGTCGCAGCTATCGTGGTCGGCGTCGCCGGTGTCACCACGGATTCGGGTCCCATCCTCATCGCCGGTGCCGCAGGGCTGGTGGGTGGGGCGATCTCGATGGCCTTGGGCGAGTACGTCTCGGTCAGCAGCCAGAAGGACAGCCAGAAGGCCCTGATCGAGAAGGAACGCCGGGAGCTGCTGGAACAGCCCGAGGAAGAGCTCGAGGAACTGGCCGCCATCTACCAGGGCAAGGGCCTGAGCGCCGACACGGCCCGCACGGTCGCGAGGGAACTGACCGCGCACGATGCCCTCGGCGCCCACCTCTCCGCCGAACTCAACATCGACGAGACGGACATCGTGAGCCCCTGGCACGCGGCGCTTGCGTCCGCCACCGCGTTCCTGGCCGGCGCGATCCTGCCCATGCTGGCCATCCTGCTGCCGCCGGAGGACATCCGTGTACCGCTGACGTTCGTGTCCGTGCTCGTGGCGCTGGCGGCAACGGGTGCGCTGGGGGCCTGGATCGGCGGCGGGTCAAAACTGACGGCCGCCGCCCGGGTGGTGACCGGTGGGGCCCTTGCACTTGTGGCGACCTTCCTCATCGGCAACCTCCTCGGCGCAAGCGGTGTCGTCTGACATCAGCAACTACGCTGGGTCGGATGAACCAGCCCGCAGATGTCCCGATCCCGCCCGACCTCAGCCGCCGCTACAGCGGCAGCGTCCAAGGCCGGGACTGGCTGGCGCCACTCCCCCGTCTGGTCAGCCAATGCTTCGACCGGTGGCAGCTCGGTCTTGACCTCGCACCGGACGCCCTGCCCTGGAACGGGCACGGGCACGGGCACGGGCACGGGCACGGCGCCATCGTGGTGCCGGTCCGGCGTCGAGGCGACACCGCCGCCGGCCAACCGCCGTCCTGAAAATCGCCTATCCGGACGATGAGGCCCTCGTGGAACGGCACGCACTCAGCTTGTGGGACGGGGACGGCGCTGACCGGCTGCTGGCGTCCCACGCCGATGCCGGGGGACGGACTCCAAGGAGACTGCTGAACTGAGTGCTGTTTGAGGGGTCGGTGCCGGGCATGCGTGCTTGGTCTGGCCCTTCAGGCATGTGCCGGTGAGTACCGGCGGGCTCTGTTCGTCGTTTGGTTGTTGGTCAGGGCGTACTCATGGCCTTAGGGGCGTGTTGCTGGTCCTCCTGGGGCTCCGCTGGTGGCTTTCCCGACGCTCACTGGATGGCCCATGAGCAGTTTTCGTTGCTGAGTCCAAGTCTCAGGAGGCGTTTGAGGTTCACTGCGGCGGTGCGGAGCTGCCACCAGGCGTGGTTCTTCGTGGTCCCGCGGTAGCGCAGGCGCCGGTTAGCTTTTACGAGCCAGGCGATGGAGCGTTCGACCATTTGGCCGGTGCCGTGTGTAGTCGGCTCGAAAACTGTCTTCTTGGGCTGCGGCGCGGTGTTCGCGCATCAGCGCGTGCTCGGGATGCAGCTCGATTTTCCGGCCCCGGGTTGCGTGGGCGGGCTCATTGCCCTGTTCTACATCGCCTCCATCCTGTTCATCGTGGTGGTCCTCGGCTCCGTCGTGGCCTTCCTGAAGCTGAACATCTTCAGGATGATCCGCCACCTCAAAGAGGAATACCTGCTCATCCTTGGCACCTCCACCGCCGAACCCGCCCTCCCGGGCCTGATCCGCAAGCTCGAGCACGCCGGCGTGAAGAAGGAAACCGTCGGCCTCGTCGTCCCCACCGGCTACAGCTTCAACCTCGACGGCGCCGCAATTTACCTCTCCCTCGCGGCCCTCTACATCGCCCAAGCCACCAACACCGACCTGACCATCGGCCAGCAGCTTGGTCTGCTCGCATTGATGCTCCTCACATCAAAGGGTGCAGCGGGCGTCACAGGCGGCGGCTTCATCGCCCTCACGGCCACGCTGACCACCATCGGCACCATCCCCGCCGCCGGCATCATGCTCATCTTCGGCATCGACAGGTTCATGTCAGAATGCCGCGCCATCGTGAACTTCACCGGCAACGCAGTCGCCCCGTTACATTTATTGAGTCCCCGAATGCCGGGGATTTGGTCGCTGGACCCGGTATGACTTTCTCGCCCTGTCATTGATGATCCGGGGGGTGTTGTCGCCGGGCCCGGAATCTGTGACTGTTTTCCCGCCCTTCTACTCCGACTTCGGGAAGAACATCACCCTCGGGAAGCGGATCTTTATCAATTCCGGCTGCAAGTTTCAGGACCAGGGCGGGGTGGTCATTGGGGACGACTGCCTCATCGGGCACAACGCGATGCTGGCCACCCTCAACCACGACTTGGCCCCGAGCCGCCGCGCGGACATGCACCCCGCCCCCATCGTCATCGGCCGCGATGTTTGGAACGGATCGAACGTGACCGTTCTGCCGGGCGTGACAATTGGCGATGATGCCGTCGTGGCGGCTGCGTCAGTAGTTACGAAGGACGTACCAGAACGATCGATTGTTGTGGGCTCGCCCGCCCGAGTGGTGCGCTCACTGACCAGCCCTTGACGTTGATCATCATCTGGCCGATCATCGCGCAGCCGCCGACCGTCACTGTGGACAGTAGCCTGACGCCGTCATGCGGACGGGCGCCGCTTGGTCGGCAATCCTGTCTGGATAAAGGATCCTTTTTCAGGACGGGCCGAAGACGGAAAGGCCCTGGAGGATCCGATGGTACGGAGACAGATCATGGCTTCTTTTTGTCCGTGAAGTATTTGGCGGGACACCTGGCCGGGGCCAGTCGAAGAAGTCTATGGGCGATGACGGGGTCACGGGGTGTTCTGCCCAGGACGGCAAGTGCTGTGACGGTGGCTGCCTCCCCGAAATCGCCTGTAGCCTCCAGGCTGAAAGTGTCAGTTTCCGAAGTCGACTGCACAGAATGTCCAAAGTCGTCTGCACAACCCGCCCGTTGGGGGATCCTTTCCGTACGGAGGATCTGCTTGGCGTGGTGGTCAACTGGCCCTCGGTGTGGCCTGACCGATGACTTTTCCGCGCCGTGCTGGTCTGTACAACCACTACCGACTCACGGGAGACTGGCGCCATGCGCAAACTGACCTTCGGCATGAACCTGAGCCTGGACGGCTACATCGCCGCGCCCGGCGACGACCTCGGCTGGAGCGTACCGAGCGACGAGCTGTTCCAATGGTGGTCCGACCGGGTGGGGGCGACGGGCCTGGCGCTGTACGGGCGCAAACTGTGGGAGACGATGAGCTCGCACTGGCCGACCGCCGACCAGCAGCCTGGCGCCACACCGGCGCAGATCGAGTTCGCCCGCCGCTGGCGGGACATGCCGAAGGTGGTGTTCTCCTCGACGACCAGCACGGTCGACTGGAATACCCGCCTGGTCACCGGCGACGCGGTCACCGAGATCACCCGGCTCAAGGCCGACGACGGCGGCCCCATGGACATCGGCGGTGCCACACTCGCCGCGGCGGCCATGCGGGCCGGGCTGATCGACGAGTACGCGATCGTCACCCATCCGGTCCTGGTGGGCGGCGGCACGCCGTTCTTCACAGCCCTGGACAACTGGGTGAACCTGAGCCTGGTGGAGACCCGGACGTTTCCCGAGGGTGTGGTCCTTACCAGGTACGAGACCAGGAGCTGAGTGCCCGACGTCGAATCAGCGCGGGCTTCGGGCCACCCAAGGATCTCGTGGCGCTGTGTTCCGAGGCGATCGTGACGTTCCTGCCGGACCCTGTTCTTCACCGCAGACGATCCGTCCGGATAGGGATCGGCTAACGGGCGAAGTTTCGCCACCGAACGCTTCAGCGAGTCGGTGGCGGGCTTACTTAGTAGTCACATGGGAAGGGAATCCGAGGGAGATGATCGCTGGCATTCCTGAGCGAAGAGATTTCAAGACGTGAAGCTCGTGAGGAACGACTGGCGACGGCAGATCATCGAGGTGGAACCATTTGAGCTCGGAGGCCTTTTCTTGCTCCATCAGGCGTGGCTCTGAGGACCAAGCTGTGCACTGGAAAAAGAAGTCCACTCTCCCCTGATAGGTTTCCCCTTGCTCCTGCTTCCGGTGCATGACAACCAGCGGCAAGAGTGCATCCGCGTTGATTGAAACGCCAAGCTCTTCCTGGACTTCACGGGACGCCGCATCCTGGGCAGACTCGTTGGCTTCAACATGGCCAGCGGCCGCTGTAGCCCAGTGCCCGTCTAGGTACCCAGTTCCTTGGCGCAGCTGTAGAAGTACAAAATCTTGGCGCCTGAAAATGACATAACTGACTGGGGTTAGCTGGTCTCGGCTATCCATGGACAATCCTTCTCACGGTTTAGGGGACGTTCCATCCTTGCAGCGTTCAGTTCCAGGACCCGGTTACGGACCTGCTAAAGGAACAGCTCAAAGGCTGGCGTCTCGAGCGTAGCGAAGACGCTGGCGGTCCTCCGTCTTGGGTCATTCCCATTTAGATGGATTCGTTCTGCCCTGAGTCCGCCAGGGTGACGCCGGCGACGGACCAGTTCTCGCGAGGGAGTTCGTGCAAAACCACCCGGATGGTGTCGGGACGGATTTCCATGACTTCCGCGTAGGTGGCCGTCAGCGCAGCGAGCAGCTGACGCTTTTTTTCAGTGGAGGAAGGGGATGCATTGAGAACCTGGATAAGCGGCATGTTCAGATTCTGGCACTTTCCGCGAGAGATGAAGCTAGGTCCGGACCCGTAGGCCCCGCGAGGCGCAAAACAATAGGCGGAGAGCTTTCGAACCAGTACCCAACAGTGCCCGGTAAAGGATCGGTTTACGGGCGGAGCATTTCGGCCTGCCAGTTGTACTGCCAGCTCTTGCGCCCGCGTGCTCACCGCAAGTTGCGCCAGTCATGGTGGATTTTGTGGTTCCTGCCGCTTTTCGCCGTGATCGGGATCCCCGACGGCTGGCAATCCAAAACGGTTTGCTCCCTGACGATCTTCTTCATGATCTACGCAATCTCAGACCAGATCGAAGTCTTCCCATTCCTGCATCCCGAAGACCTGACCTGGCCGCTTGCTTTTGCCCGCAGTTTGGCGGCGAAACTATCCGTCGCGGCCGGCATGTACATGATCTACCTTGACCCAAAAACCAAAGCAATGTTCAAAACGGCATGGGCCAACAGCTAAAGCCTCTACTGGACCAGCACGCTGAACGAGCGCTCTCCCAATCGTGAGAAATCACCAGACCCCCGCGGGGAGTCGACCGCCGTACTTCTTGCGCGGGCTGGGATCTCAGCGACGGCGCTGCCGACCTACGAGAATGGAGCCAACATGGACCTTGAAGCCCAACGCGCCCGCATGCGCCAAGGTGCTGTGTACAACGACCTCACCCCGGAACTCGTGGATGCACGTGAACGTACTGTCATCGCCACCAACAAATACAACGCCAGCTTCGGGCAGGCAGGAGATCAGCGGGAACCACTCCTCGCGAAGATCCTCGGCTCCATGGGGACGAGGGTGCATTTCGAGCCCACGTTCCGCTGTGAATTCGGCTACAACATCTTCATCGGCGCAAACTTCTATGCCAACTTCGACTGCATTCTCCTGGACGGAGCCGACATCACCATCGGCGACAACGTGCTGTTCGGCCCGCGGGTTTCCATCTACACAACCAACCACGCACTGGACACGAGGGAACGTGCTGCAGGCGCCTGCTATGCCAAACCCGTGCACATCGGTAACAACGTCTGGGTGGGTGGCGGCGTGACCCTCAACCAAGGCGTCACTGTCGGCGATAACTCCGTCATCGGCTCGGGCAGCGTCGTGACACGTGACGTCCCCCCGAACTCCCTCGCGCTCGGGGTACCTGCAAAGGTCATCCGCAAGATCACCGACGCTGACCGCTCCGGCTCCCTAGATGCCTGAAATTCCCCAGGTGTTCGCGAGCGAAGGACACTAAGCCCGGACCGCCCGCACACCGTCGCGATCAGAGGGAGCCGCCCATCTGCGGGATTGTCCAAGCCCAGGCATCAGCCCCTCCAGCGTCCATCGTCATACGCCGCGCCTGCCTTAGCCAGACCACTGGAGACGATCCGAGGCTTTGCCGTTGAGATGGAAATCGAACACCCGAAGAAGGGCGACAGCTCATTTCATTCTGGGCGCCGACCGGGACTGCCTCCGGTTTGGCTGACTACTTCACCTAAGTAGCCGGGTGACCGAAGCGTCCGGTAAAGGATCGCTCACCGCTACGTCCGATTTGCCTTCGGCTGCCCCTATTGCGGGAATGGGACACCCGCCGGCCGCTGTCACCCGTTCGGAGGAAATGGGGGTTCCGCGTAAACAGCGAATCCGACGTCCCAGGATTATGTGCCAATCTGGCTATTTCCGCCGGGTACAGAAACGTCCGCATGGTAGGCCTGCAGTTACCCGAGCCCGAGGCGCATCGAGACTTGGTACCGGTCTGAGCGGTAGGTGGAGATGGAGTATTCGATAGGTGTGCCTGGATCGTCGGGTCCGGTGAAGGAACGTCGGCGGAAGAGCAGTACGGGCGCCCCGGGTGCGATGTCCAGCAGGGCGGCCGTTTCCTCCGGTGCCGCGGCGGCCTCAACGGTCTGTTCAACATGCTGCACGGGGTGCCCGAAGGCTGCGAGGACCCCGTAGAGAGATCCCGTAAGGTCGCCCGCGAGCAGATCAGGCAGCAGATCTGACGGCAGCCACGAATCGTCCACGCTGACGGGAGCCCCGTTGGCCAGCCTCAGCCTACGCACCTGGTACGCCTCCTGCCCTGCGGCAAGTTGCAGATGCTCCGCCGCCGCTGTCGGCGGCATCGCAGTCACGGTGGTGATGACGCGGGTACTGGGTTCGAAGCCGGCGGCGCGCATATCCTCGTTGAAGGAGGCCAGGTGCAGGGTTGAGCGCACCAGTCCGTGGGAGACGAAGGTTCCTTTGCCCTTGATCCGCACCAGCGCTCCGTCTTGGACGAGGTCCGAAATAGCCCGGCGCACCGTAATGCGGGAGACGCCGAACTGTTCCTCAAGCTGTCGTTCTCCCACCAGCGCGTCCCCGGGCCGCAGTGAGCTGGCCACCAGGTCCTGGATCTGCTTGCGGACCCAGACGTGTTTTAGTTCCCCTGCCGTATCCATGTCCCCTATTTTCCGGGAAAGTTGAACAGCTGCCCACCCGCTTCCACGCGGCCTCCGGCAGCCGGGGAGTCGACGGCCTCCGGTTTGGTGTCCAGCACCACCACCGGGCTGCACATGCTGAGGTTCTTCGAGCGGACCAATGTGACGTCCACGCTGATCATGGGGTCCCCTGCACGGACCTCGTCGCCTTTTTGAGCAATCACCGTAAAGCCCTCGCCTTTCAGGCCCACGGTGTCGATCCCGACGTGGACCAGCACCGCAGGTCCCGTGGCGTGCTGGACGATGTAGGCGTGCGGCATGACCTTGACGACGCGGCCGTCCAGCGGAGCGACGGCGGTGAGCACGCCCGCGTCGTCGTCGGGAATGACGGCGGCCCCTCCCCCGACGAGCCCCTTCGCGAAGACGGGGTCCGGCACCTCGCTAAGCGGGATGAGCCGACCGGGCAGGGGCGAGACCACCGAGAGTGAACCGGACGGTGCGACGGTGCTCACATCAGGTCCTGGATGTCTTCAGCCAGGCTCTCGGCTTCGGGTCCTACGACCACCTGCACGACCGTGCCCGACATCATGACGCCATGCGCGCCCGCGGCCTTGAGCGCCGCCTCGTCCACCCGCCCGGCGTCGATCACTTCGGTGCGCAGCCGCGTGATGCACCCTTCGATTTCTTCCACATTGTCCGCGCCGCCAAGCGCGGCCAGAATGATTTCTGCTTTGGACATGTCCACTCCCTCTTGTCGTTTCCACTGGTGGCCACGGCCGGGTCCTTTTAGGTTTTTCTGTCCGCCCTGAGGTTGACAACCGGACCTGCTGCACTTCACAGTGATGGGTATCACTGGTTATAACCACCTTGGAATGACTCTACTGAACCCGCCCCCTACGCACAAGCACAAAGCCCTTCTTTGAATCGAGGAACCTCATGTCCACGGAAAACCCGCCCCCTTCTGCCGGGGCCGACCCGGCGACTGCTCCGGCCCCTGGCAAGGGCAAGGGCAGCGGAAAAACGCTGCAGAACATGCAGCGCTTCGGCCGCAGCCTCATGCTCCCGATCGCCGCCCTTCCAGCCGCCGCGCTCCTGCTGCGTCTGGGCCAGGACGACCTGCTGGGCAGGTTCGAATCCCTGAGCACCGTTGCCCAGGTCATCGGCGCAGCCGGTGGCGCCCTGTTTGAGAACCTGCCACTGATCTTCGCCGTCGGAATTTCCTTTGGCTTCGCCAAAAAGGGTGATGGGTCCACTGCCTTGGCCGCCGTCGTCGGCTATCTGGTCCTGACCAACGTCTTCAAAGTCATGGCACCCTTGGTGCTGGGTGCCGCTCCGGAGGGCGGCAAGGATCCGGTCATCAACTACGGCGTGCTGGCCGGCATTGTGATGGGCCTGACAACGGCGTGGCTGTGGCAGCGCTTCCACCGCACCACCCTGCCGGACTGGCTGGGGTTCTTCGCCGGCCGCCGTTTGGTGCCGATCCTGACCTCTTTTGCCGCCATCGTCATCGGTGTGGTCATGGCCCTGATTTACCCCCTCTTCAACACGGGCCTGACAGCGGTCGGCAACACGGTCGCGGACAACACGGTGGTGGGCAGCGGAGTCTACGGCGTCCTCAACCGACTGCTCATCCCGGTGGGACTGCACCACATCCTGAACTCCATTGTCTGGTTCATCATCGGTGATTACGACGGAGCCCACGGCGACCTGAACCGGTTCTTCGCCGGGGACCCCACCGCAGGGGTCTTCATGACCGGGTTCTTCCCCATCATGATGTTCGCCCTGCCCGCGGCCGCCCTCGCCATCTGGCACGAAGCCAAGCCTTCCCAGAAGAAGATTGTCGGCGGCGTCATGCTCTCCACCGGCCTCACCGCCTTCCTCACCGGCATCACCGAACCGCTGGAATTCTCCTTCATGTTCGTCGCCTGGCCGCTCTACCTCGTCCACGCCGTCCTGACCGGAACGTCCATGATGCTGGTCAACGCCCTGGGTATCCACCACGGGTTCGGTTTCTCCGCCGGCGCCATTGACTACGTCCTCAACTTCGGCATCGCCCAAAATCCACTCTGGCTGATCCCCATCGGGCTTGGCTACGCCGCCGTCTACTATGTGGTGTTCCGCTTCGTCATCCGGCGCTGGAACCTGCGCACCATGGGACGCGAAGATGAAACCGACGAGAACGAGTCAATGGCCAAAGCCGATGCGAGCTGACCGGACACTGCCCCTGAACGCCGGCGGGCTGGGGCTGCGGGGCCGCCTCATCACCGGCCGCCCCGGCGAGGAAGTGATCGACGACGGCACCGTGGTGGTGGCCGGGGGCCGCATCCTGTGGTGCGGCCCCACGGCAGACCTTCCACCCGGTGTCGCCGTCGAAATCGCGCAGGTGCCGCTCATCCTGCCCGGACTCGTGGACGTGCACTGCCACGGCGCCGTCGGGCACACGTTCTCCGCGGATGCGGAGGGAGCGCGCCTGGCCGCAACCCATCACGCTGCCCAGGGAACGACGTCGGTGGTCGCCTCGCTCGTCTCGGCGCCCTCCCCGGCGCTGCTGGAACAGGTCGCCATACTGCGGGAGTTGGTGCAGGACGGCACCTTGGCCGGCCTGCACCTGGAGGGTCCGTTCATCGCCAAGAGCATGTGCGGAGCCCAGGACCCGGCAGCCATCATCGACGGCGACCCTGCGCTCCTGAAGCGGTGGCTCGACGCGGGCCGCGGCACGGTGCGTTCGATCACCCTCGCCCCGGAAACCCCGCACTTTGCCGAACTCGTGAAGCTATGCCGCGAGTACCGTGTGGTCCCGTCCCTCGGCCACACCAACGCCACGGCGGCCAGGACGAGGGAAGCACTGGCGAGTTCGCCGGACAGCAGTCCGGGCAACGCGGGTCCCGGGGACGCGGGTCCCTGGTCGGCGACGCACCTGTTCAACCGGATGCCCCCGCTGGGCCACCGGGCGCCCGGGCCTATCGCGGTCCTGCTGCAGACGGCCCGGCAGTCCCCGGAAAAGATGGTGGTGGAGCTGGTTGCCGACGGCATACATCTGGACCCGGAGATCGTCCGCATGGTCTTCGACCTGGTGGGCCCGCGATCGATAGCACTGGTCACGGATGCCATGGCGGCGGCGGGAATGCCGGACGGCCCCTACACCCTGGGCCGGCTGGAGGTGCTGGTTCAGGACCGCGTCGCCCGGCTGGCCCCAGCGGTGGACCGAGGGCAGCCTGGAGCGATCGCCGGCGCGACGAGCCGGCTGCTGGAAAACGTGCGCCGCTGCATTGAGTGGGGCATCCCCCTCGAGGACGCCGTCATGGCTGCTTCCTCCACCCCGGCCCGGCTGATGGGCCTCGACCAAGTTGGCTCCATCACGAAAGGGCGCCGGGCGGACCTGCTGGTCACCAACGAAGAACTTGAACTGTTGCAGGTCTACCGCGCCGGCATATCACTAACGCAGGAAAGGAATACGCGTGCAGATTATTCTGTGTGAGTCCGCCGAGCATGTCGGGGTCCGGGCCGCGGACATCATCGAAGCCCGGGTCCGGCAGGGACCGGCGGTACTGGGCCTGGCCACCGGTGGTTCACCGAAGTCCACCTATCAGGAACTCATCCGGCGGCACCGCGAAGAACAGCTCAGCTTCGGCCAGGTCACCGCCTTCACCCTCGATGAGTACGCCGGGCTGCCACCGGGGCACGAGCAGTCCTACTACTCCAGCATCCGGAGGGAATTCACCGACCATGTCGACCTGCCCCTGGGTCAGCTCATCACTCCGCAAGGGGACGCCCCGGACCTGGTCACCGAGGCTGAACGCTACGACGCTGCCATCGTGGCGGCCGGCGGCGTGGACGTCCAAATCCTGGGCATAGGGGCCAACGGCCACATCGGCTTCAACGAACCCACGTCCTCCCTGGCCTCCCGTACCAGGGTGAAGACGCTGGCAGGGGCCACCCGGGCGGACAACGCCCGGTACTTCCCGGAGGGCGATGTTCCGCGGCTATGCCTGACCCAGGGCCTCGGAACCATCCGGGAAGCGAAGCTGGCCATACTGGTTGCCATGGGAGAGAACAAGGCTGCCGCCGTTCAGGCCATGGTGGAAGGACCGGTCAGCGCCCACTGCCCCGCCTCAGTGCTGCAGCTGCACCGCCGGGCAGTGATCATCCTCGACCCCGGGGCCGCGTCCCAGCTGTCAATGCAGGAGTACTACCGGGAAGCCCAGGAATTCAACGACCAACTGGACCGCAGCCCCACACGACCCTGGCTCTAACACCGACCAGAGGGTCTGGTGCCCTTCGGACAGCCCAAACCGGAGGGCACCAGGCGAGGGCGGGTCATTTCCCCACCTCGAAGGCATCTTCCGAGCAGGTTCCATGCACGACCCGTGCCGGCCCAGGTGATGTCTTTCGAGGAGTTCGCCCCGGACTCTTCCCTACCAGGGCTGAGATGCTCGATCGGTATTCAATCCCGCTGCTTCCGACTGCCAGCACGCGTCACTGAACCTGTGTCGGCATGCAGTGACGCCAGGAGATCGGGCCCAGCCGACGCGAAACCACCCCGGAAGGAGCCGGACGCCCTGCCCACAGCTATCCCGGATCTGTAGACACTCAGCCGCCCCGCCAATACCCCGCCCCAACAGATCCGGCCACCACTGAACGGCCGTCCTCAACGCCAGGAGTTACCCATGAAACTTGAAATAGCAGTCGTCAGCGCGGAGGGTGCCGGAATCGCCGCAACTGAGGGTGCCGACCGGATCGAATTATGCAGCAGTCTCGAACTCGGCGGCATCACGCCGTCCCAGGGCCTGATGGACGCCGCAGCGGAGCAAGTAGCCGACCGGCTGGAGATCCACCCGCTGATCAGGTGCCGCCCTGGCGACTTCATCTACTCCGCCGCGGAGCTGGACACCATGGGACGCGAAGCTCAACACCTGCTGAGGCAAGGTGCCCACGGGGTCGTGTTCGGAGCCCTAAGGCCCGGAGGCGAAATTAATGTTCCCGCCATCCGCCGTCTCGTTGAGTGCGCCCGGAACGCAAACCCCTCGGCGCAGCTCACATTCCACCGGGCCATCGATCAGACCCCGAACGCAGAAACAGCCTTGGACGTATTGATAGGCCTCGGTATCACCCGTGTTCTGAGCTCCGGGCAGGCCGCTTCTGCGGGTGCAGGCCTGAAAACACTGGCACGCATGGCCCGGTTCTCAGCCGGCCGCGTTCAGATCATGGCCGGCGGCGGGCTGAGGATCCAAGACATCCCAAGCATGAAGAGGTCCGGGATGGACGCCGTCCACCTGTCCGCTAAGAAAACAGTGTCAACCCTTCCGCCGGGCTCAACGCCCACGGGTGACCGGGATGGAACTGATCCCACGGAATACCAAGTAACGGACGCAGAGGCAGTCCGGGCCGCCCGCACGGCCGGCAACAGCTAGTTACTGCCATGGACCGGGAGATGACATCGAATGTCCCACAAGCCGGTCTGAACCGTCCCGAGTCTGATGCCGCTATCTTCTGTGAGAAAGATAGTGATTATGCCCAAGCAGTTCCCTCCTAAAATCCGTGACCGTGCAGTGCGCATGACGGTGGATCGGTTGTCCGAGTACCCGTCTGTTTATGCTGCCTGCAAGGCGCTGGCGCCGAAGCTCGGAGTCGGTCCTGAATCGCTGCGCCGCTGGGTTGTCCAGGCCCAGATCGATGCCGGAGAGAAGACCGGACCAAGCAGTGATGAGCTGGAGGAAATCAAGCGGCTTCGGGCTGAAGTGCGGGACTTGAAGGAGTCCAACGAGATCCTGAAACAGGCCTCGATTTTCTTCGCGAGGGAGCTCGACCTCGCCGCCGCTGATCTGTCGGTTCATCGACGAAATGCGCGCTGTTGGTTATGCGGTCGAGTCGATCTGCGCCGTCCTGCGGGAGCAGGGCGTGCAGGTCGCCGCACGAACCTACCGGGCGTGGAAAAAGCGCCTGCCGGCCCTGCGCACCATCGAAGACGCACGCATTACGGACGCGCTCCGAGGCTTGAAAGTCCCTGATGTGAAGGGACGCCCCCGGCCCGAGATCATCTACGGGCGACGGAAAATTACGCAGTGGCTGCGGCGTAGCGGCTTCCCGGAAGCTTCCAAACACACCGTGGACCGGCTCATGCGCGAAGAGGGCATGAACGGCCTGGTCCGTGGTCGCAAGACCCGCACCACGATCCCTGGCAAGGACGGCCGCCGCGCAGGAGACCTGCTGAATCGGGACTTCACCTCCCCGGCCCCGAACCAGATCTGGGTGACCGATTTCACCTACGTCCCTGTCTACTCCGGATTCGTCTATGTTGCCCTGGTGATCGACCTGTACTCCCGGGCGATCGTTGGCTGGGAGACCTCAACCGTCAAGGACACCGCGTTCGTCGAACACTGCCTTCGTATGAGGTGTACTACTGATGTGAGACACAGTTTGGAAGGATTGTGCCCATGTCTTCCCGTCCCACCTATTCCGATGAGTTCAGGGCCGATGCCGTTAGCCTGGTCATTTCCTCCGGCCGTTCGCCCGCTTCGGTAGTCCCCGAACTGGGGATCTCCGTGACCGCGCTAAAGCGGTGGGTGCAACTGCACCGGGAAGGGCAGAGCGGTGCCCGTGGCACACCGGATGATCCGGTTGATCCCGCGAAGTACAAGGCGTTGGAGGCCCGGCTGCGGGAAGTCGAAAGGGAAAATGATTTCCTGAAAAAAGTGTCGGCGTTCTTCGCCAAAGAACAACGGTAGAGGACCTTTACCGGCTTGTTCAGGAGAAGAACGCCGAATTCCCTGTGGCCTGGATGTGCGCCCGGCTGGGCATTCCACGGGCCTCGTACTACCGGTGGCTGGACCAGAAGGAATCAGCGACGGCTGCCCGGCACCGGGAGCTGACCGGACTGGTGAAGGCGATGTTCGATTCCTCGGACGGGATCTTCGGCCACCGGATGGTTCCCACCAAACTTGCCTCCACCGGTGTGGAGGTTTCCGTGGGCACGGTCGCTGCCATCATGGCCGAGAACGGCTGGGCGGCCAAGCGGATGCGCGCGTTCAAACGCACGACAATCCCCTCGGACCCGGACAAGGTCTTCGCGGACCTCATCGGCCGGGACTTCACCTCAGATACCCCCGGCACGAAGCTCGTCGGGGACATCACCTACCTTCGTACCGGAGAGGGCTGGCTCTACCTGGCCACCGTCACCGACCTGTGCACCCGCATGGTCGTTGGCTGGGCCATGGCCGATCACATGCGCGCCTCCCTCGTCACGGATGCGCTGAAAATGGCCAGAGACCGCGGACACCTGGCCCCGGACGCGATCTTCCATAGTGACCGCGGCACGCAATACACGTCCAGGGAAATGGGCGCCTGGTGCACCGGCAACGGCGTCCGGCAGTCGATGGGAGCCACCGGGGTCTGCTGGGACAATGCCGTCGCCGAGTCGGCGTTCTCCTCCCTGAAAAACGAGTTCTACCACCACCACAGCTTCGCCACCCGCCAGGACGCCCGCCGGGCGACCATGCGCTATATCGAGGTGTTCTACAACCGCTGGCGGCCCCACACCAACAACGCCGGCCTGCCGCCAGCGACAGCAATGGCGAAATTCACCACCCACCAGCAGCCGCTACCTGCGGCCGCCTGACCAAAACGAAACCACGCGACTGTCTCACATCCTTGACACACCTCAGTATGGCTCTGTGGCGGCGTCAACACACCGGACGGCCGGTACCGGCGGGACTGATCCATCATTCAGACGCGGGCAGCCAGTACACCTCGATCCGGTACACCGACACACTGGCTTTGGAGGGCCTGCAGCCGTCCATCGGCAGCGTCGGTGACGCATATGACAACGCTGCCGCGGAGACCGTGATGGGGCTGTTCAAGAACGAGGCTGTCGCGAAGGATTCACCGTTCCGCACGGGGGCGTTGAAGACCGAAACCGACGTGATGGAGATCGTTTTCGAGTGGGTCCACTGGTACAATAACCAGCGCCTCCATTCCTCCCTCGGGCACCAGACGCCCGAGGAATTCGAGCAGGCATACTATGCTCGAGAAATCGGCTCGTCACAGGACGACGCCGCCAACAAAACGGCGGCATGATTCCGGGCTGGGCACTCGTGACTTCCGGCAGAAGTTCGCAGAGGGTGAAGAAGACCAGCGCCACTCGCTGAGGCTGCCTGGCTTGACTCAGGGTGAAAGTATCTCTGCCCCGCCACAGTGAGTGAGCTCCGATCAAAGTGACATGCTTATCGGACGCTCATCGTGTGCCAACGCACGCGTGTCCACCCGACGCTCCGATGTCTCGGACCTCCCGAGAACGATTGACACAGCCAGTTAGCAACAAGCGCACTAGGATGGCGGCCATGAAATTCATCCAACCGGCCCGACTTCATTCAGGTGACCACCTCAGAGTTATCGCCCCATCGAGATCATTAGGCTTCGTGGGGATGCAGAATTCAGTGGCTATCCAGGAGAGGTTCGAGACTCTTGGACTTTCCCTCAGCTACGGCAGGACCGTAATGCAGCGGGACCGCTATGACTCTTCCCCCGTCAGCGCGCGCATAGCAGACTTTCACGAGGCGTTCGAGGATCCCGGGGTAAGGGGCATCCTGACGGTCATCGGAGGGTATAACAGCATCGAGCTTCTGCCCCATATTGACTGGGACTTAGTGCGGGAGAATCCGAAGATATTCTCCGGCTACTCAGACATCACCACGCTCCAAAATGCCATTCTTGCCAAGACCGGGATCCAGACGTACTCCGGGCCACACTGGTCGACTTTCGGCATGAAGAACCACTTTGACCAGACGCTTCAGTGGTTTGTTGCCGCCGCATTCAACGAACAGGTCCGAGTTGATCCATCGTCCTACTGGACGGACGATTTATGGTTTCTTGATCAGGAAAATCGATCAGTGCAGAGCGGTGAAGGATGGTGGGCCATCGCACCAGGAGAAGCCACCGGACGAGCCGTAGGCGGGAATCTGTCGAGCTTCCTTCTCCTTCAGGGCACGGATTTTATGCCGCAGGTGGAGAACCCGATCTTGTTTGTCGAGGCGACCTCTGGCACTAATGCGCAGCGCTTCGCGCGGGAAATGCACTCTCTATGCCACTCGCATCTGGGCGTATCGGCTGCCGGAGTCGTGGTGGGCCGGTTCCAGCGGGAGTCAGCCGTTTCGCGGCAGGATTTGGAATTGATCTTCCAAGGCCTGCCCCTGGCAGCCAACGTACCAGTGATGGCCAATGTAGATTTCGGCCACACCAACCCGTTGATGACTTGGCCTGTCGGTGGCCGGATTCAGATCAGCAGCGTCGAACTCAATCCTTTTCTGCAGATCCTGCCGGAAACTTAGACAGCTGGCTGGAAGAAGTATGTGGTTCTTTTCCGAATCGAACCCGATTCGAAGAGGAACCGGTCACAGAAACCAACACGCAAAGGTTCACCAGATTTTGCTACGCCGATGAAATCACCGAAGGCCACCACTTCACGGCCTTCCGTGAGAATACTTTCGATCCGGTGTTCGCCGCGCTCAATCACACGCTCGTCCAAGTAGAAGCGACGCAGGGCTTCGCGCCCGAAAATCGTGTTGTAACCGGGCCTGTCATACTCAGCGTCTTCCGCGAAGAGGCTGACCAGCCCGGCGAATTCGTTGGCATCGACAAGACGATAATATTCCCTGACGAGCAGAGGCGATTCATTTTTCGGCATAATATTCCTCTCGGGTGTAGCATCCGGTGCGGGGACGCGCAGATAAAGAGCCGCCCCCGCACCTTTAACTCACCTGACTATGGCTGAAGCGAAACGCCGTTGACCCGCGGGACGAGGGAAACATCCCGGATATCGTCCAGCTGCAGAAGCCACATCACCCAGCGCTCCACACCCAGCCCGAAACCTGATGTGAGCATCGGGCGGGCTTCCTTCATCCGGATGTACCAGTCGTAGTGCTCCGGATTGACCTCTCGCGCTGCCAAGGCGGCCAGGACCTGGTCCCGGTTTTCGTGCCTCTGACCACATCCCGCAATCTCACCCAATCCGAACAGAAGATCAGCATTCAGTGTCTTGCCCGGGTGGTCGGCCGCATCCGCTTGATAGAACGGCACGGAGAGGGCATCGGAATGGGAGACCCATACGGCTGGCCCGAAAGCACGGATCAGTTCCTGTTCGCCAGCCCGGGTGAGGGTCTTCCAGCGGCCCTCATCGCGGACGAACTCAGGGGCATCCTGAAGGTAACTGCATGCTTCGTCCAGGGTCATCCGCTTGAACGTCTTCGCAGCCACGAAGTCCTCGATGTGCTGTGTATTACCAGCAATTGACTTGATCGTTTCACCTAGGCGCTCGAGAGCCGTGCGCCCCAGAAAATTGACGTACTCCTCTACTACCGCAATCACGTCTGACAGATCACCCGGAATTTCCGCCTCGCTGTGGAAGAACTGATTGAGGTGCGTGGAATCTACAGACTCACCGCGGAAGCTAGGCATGAGATACCAAGCGCCCTCCGGGCTGAGGCGGCAACCATATTCCAATAGAAACTGCATGGAGTCAGCGAGGTATGTCGGCTGCCCGTAAAGCTCGATCAACACCGGCTCAGAATCTGAACCGAGTCCCATAGGACTGGAAACAGAGTCCGTGGTCACCGGGAGGTGAACCGACTTCACTCCGCGATCATGCCAGAACTGGGCAGTGTAAAACGTGATGTGGTCCTGAACGTCAACGAGGGCTTTAGTTAGCGGCGAGTCAAGGATGTCAAGAAATCTGGTGGGTCCGGACTCCCAAGAGGGGGCGTGTCGAGTGCTCAAAGCATTTGTTGTCATTTTTTCGCGTCTTTCTCTAAATTTTTGTCACAAAACTGAAAAGTTGCCATAGCACCGAGACTGTAGCACTACCTGCCAGATCGACTGATGGACTCATCGTGCCTGTTCAAAGGGCATTTTTGTCAAGTCAAGTCTGTAAAACTTTCATCTGTCCGCAGTGATCCTCCGTGTCACATCCATGCGAGCAAAACCACTGATAGCTCTGGTAGTGTTGGCGCAAATATCCACATAATGGACACAGATTAATGACAAATAATTGGATTCGTGAGTTTTCGCGGTTGAATAGTCCCGCCAGGTCACTGCTCTTTTCGGGCGCCCTGAACAGCCTCGGCATCGGGCTGACACTTCCGGTGGGAATTATCTTTTCCACCCAGGTGATCGGCGTGGGTCTTGCGCTGGCCACATCTACGGTGGCCATGATTTCCGCCGGCGCCATACTGGGGCACCCAATAGTGGGCTGGATTTCAGATCGCAAGTCCCCGGCGGCCGGAGGTATCCTCGCTCTTGCTCTCTCGGTCACCGGCAGCGCCGGCTTTGCCACAGCGCGGTCGTTTACCGATGTAGTGGTTTGGTCTGTTGTGTCCGGGCTCGGTCTCGGCGCAACCACCGCATGGTTCGCCATGTTGGCCTTGCATTCAACGGAACAGCAGCGTTCCTTTGTGTTCGGCGCCAATCAGCTGGGCATCAATGTTGGGGTGGGACTGGGGCTGGCTGCCAGCAGTCTGCTGATTTCCAGCGCATCGGAAGTCACCTATCGGTCGCTGTACGGAATCAAGGCTGCCGGTTATGTCGTCGTAATCCTTGTGCTGATCCGGATCATCCGATGCGACGGTTCGAAACCCGAAGAAAAGTCCTCTCCCTACGCCAAGATCAAATCTGACGTCTGTCCGGAGCCAGACCCTAGCGGAGCTGCGCTCGATACCGGAACCAAATCCGGTCGACGGCTTGCCCGATTCGGGCTTCTCACGTGCTGCATCTTCCTGGTCTACACCTTCGGGTACGTCCAGATTGAGTCAGGCGTCGTGGCCGCAATCATCGATTCTCCGCACCTCCCTCCGTGGGTTATAGCCTTCCTGATGCTGGCTAACACCGCGGCAGTAATTCTGTTGAACCTGGCGGTGCTGCCGTTGCTTGCCCGCAAGGACCGGACGATCATTGCTGGTCTAGTGCCTCTGGTCTGGGCTGTGGCTTGGGTGGTGTTGGGGGTCCTGATGTCGGCTTCGGGGCAGCCAGCCATCACTATTCTTACCGCTTCGGGAGCCGTCGTATTTGCCTTGGGCGAAGTCATGTACGCAGCGTCAATTCCTGCTCTGACCACGGATATCGTCCCTCCACGACTGCGTGGGAGAGCTTTTGCAGCTCAGAATGTCGCCGTCTCTCTGGCGTTCGTCGCCGGGCCGGTCATGGCCGGCCCCCTCGTGGAGACTATTGGCGCCTCTTCAACCCTGTGGACGCTGGCCGCCTTTCTGCTAGTGCCGTTTGCCGGGTTCGCAGTGCTGGCGGCAAGAACCAAGCTGGAGCCTTTAACGACTGAATCCGAGCAACCGACACTAACTGAAGGAACACGGAAATGAATATTCTGCTGCTTAAAATCGACACCACCCAAGAGGTTCCTCTCTGGCTACTGGAGCGTGCCGACCGCGTCTATCTAGTACTTGATGCCTTTGATGCCGCACGCGAGCTGGACCCTCGGATCCGGTCCCGGGTAGAAAAGACGTATCTGGTGTCTTCCTGCGACTCGATTGACGAAATCTCAGCTGTCGCCGTCGATCTGCTGTGCAACGGCGTCCAGATCGACAAAATCGCGACTCATACGGAGTTCAGCCAATATGCCGCCGGCTACCTGGCGGGCCTCCTCAACGTCGACAATTACTCAAGTGAAGTAGCACTCAACACCCGGGACAAACGGCGAATGAAGCAGCTCATCGCGGGAGCCGGACTGGCCACCGCGAGATTTCTGTCCGTTTCTGATTCCAGCACCGCTTCGGCGAAAGAGATCGTCGACTCAGTCGGGCTGCCTTTAGTCCTCAAGCCCGCGAACGGGATGAGCACCATGTCCACATACCGTTTGGATACTGCCGAAGAACTCAACTGGTGCCTCAAGGGGTTCACAACACGCCCGGAAATCCGGTCTCAACAACTCATCGCTGAAGCCTTCATCCACGGCGATGAACTCCACATCGACGCCATCTGGCGCGGAGGTAAGCCGTGGATCTTCTACGTCAGTCGCTACTTTGTTCCCCGCCTGGAGTACTTCACCGATGGGGGCATCAACGGCTCCGCGATGCTGAACGAAGACGAGTATCCGGAGTTGTACGCCCGGCTCCGAGTATTCCACGATCAAGTGAATTCTGCGTTGTCGCTCGAGGACGGGGCAACTCATCTTGAGGTCTTTATGGACCCGCAGAGCGGGGAGATTACATTTTCCGAGATTGCGTCCCGATACGGCGGCGCCTCCATCTTTGAGATGATTCGCGAACGTTGCGGTGTAGACGAACGCGAACTCTGGCTGCATGAATTGACGGGTAGACATCTGGATGAGCTGCCGTTGAAACCCTCAGCTTTCTCACACGTCGGGGTGATCAATCTAGGACCACGCAGCAGCGGATACATCACGGAGCTGCCGGACGAGGTAGCGCTGTTGGCGGACCCCAACATATCCAGCGTCACCGTCTCCAGAAGCGTAGGGGAATTAGTGGAACTGCACCACCCTGCCGTATGGTGCATCCTCACTGTTATCGTGGCTAATTCAGAGGTCGAATTGGAGGCAGCAGCTGCCCGAATTACCGAAACTTACCTGATCGGAACGGCACCCAGCCAGGGGAAGCTCCGACGGGCAGCGCAATGACACCAGGACCCAAGGTGCAGGATTCGCTGAAGCGGTCTCAAGTTTTGGGATCCAGCCGGTACATAGCCCAGGAATTCAGGGCGCTGTGTGCTGGTGCAGGGATAACTGAGGAAAAGCGAGTTCCTTTGGTGTCCCGCCACGACGAGTCCATTCGGTTCACGAATTCCACCATCAGCGTCCTGAAACCCCTGTTGCAGAACGGGGTCTCCAACCCGTCATTCCTGCTCCAGCCCGCACTTCGGCTGCAGAATATTGAACACTGGAAAAGGACCGGCTCCATGTCGGCATTCGGCTGCTACTTCATGGCCTTCGGAGCTCTAGCCGGCCCATCCTGGCTCGAAGAGTTCCATGCCCTCGTCTCGGCCTTCCTGGTGCATCGGCTGGGTATACCGGAAGAGCGGGTGGTGTGGCGATACTCATCGCGAGATGTGGAGCTGGCGCGCGCAGTGGAGGCCCTAGGGATGCCCAGTGAGGCCGACGGTTACGAACCGAGTCGCTATCGGCACGTCTTCGGCGTCGGAGGCACCACCGGACGTAACTCGAATGTTGCCATCCGGACCGACCGCGGTTTGTTCGATGTCGGGAATGTCATTGTCATCGAACACAACGGTGTTCCGGTGGGGGTGGAGATGGCGTTCGGGATCAACAATCTTCTCTCACGGGCAGAGAATCTGGCCCACCCCGTTCACGCCTCCGTTGCACACGGCGTCATCCGGGAACTTGGCTGCCGGCCAGACTTCGGTTCGGAGATAGAGACCGATGCCCTCGGCTCGGCGGCCGCTCTGGCATTGGATGGGCTGCGTCCCTCCGGTCGGGGACGGGGGCGCAACTTCCGCGATTTTCTGAAGGTGCTTGCACCCGCGCTGAACTATTCGCGGATGGAAGAGACGGTCCAGGCTGCAACCCGCGCGGAAATGGAGCTCCGCACAGTCGCCAGCGAACCCGATGGATTCGAGGACTTATGCCCGGAGGAAGCCGCCGACATCATTCTTACCGGGATCAGGAAAATATCTCCTACCATCGGCCCGGTCTCAACCGCTCTGCAGAAAGTGACATCGTGAACCCCGAGCAGCCCCACATCCTATTCATAGGAGCCGACCAAGCCCTCATGGACGCCGCAGTGCGCCAACGCTTGCACGCTACTGTCGTGGTCGGCGCTGCCGCCAGGGACTTCGGATTCCATTCAACTCCCGCCGGATTCACCGAGCTTTTCGTCCAGGACATCAGCAACTATGAGCAGGTTTGCGCGGCGCTTGTTCGCGCAGGTTTCTCCGGAAAGCCCTTCGCAGCCGTGGTCACCAATGATGAATTCTCAGTATTCACAGCCGCAGCTGTCGCGGAACGCTTTGCCACCACGACCAACGATTCGGCTGTTTTACTCGGGTATCGGGACAAGTCTCTGCAGAAGCGGAAGATCGAAGCCGCCGGAATCAGAACCAGCGCCCATATAGTCATTGACGACATCCGCCAGACCGCGCAGAGAATCACCCCCGGGTTTGGCCACCATGGTGTGGTGGTCAAACCGATTTCGGGTGCAGCCACGAACGACACCCTGCTCGTACCGGATATTGCTGCCCTGCCGGAGGTACTCGAGTCCATAGGCCGAACAGAAGGTCCTAGGACCGTGATAGTTGAGGATTTTGCGGCCGGCGAGGAATGGATTGTGGACGGCATCTTGTACGACGGCGAGATTACGTTCGCGTCAACTACCCACTATGGCGAACCTTGCCTCAGCGCTATTGACGCCCGGCGCCCGGTGCGCATGCTGAAGCTGGATCCAGACCGAAATCCTGAGCTCCACGACCAACTGATCGTCTTTGCCAGCGCGTGCATCCAGGCCCTAGGAAAGTTCAACGGAATCTTCCATCTGGAGCTATTCAGAAACCCTGACGACGGCGCTCTTGTTTTTGGGGAATGCGCGGCACGTCGTGGCGGAGGATTGCTCCAGGAGGACACACTGGTTAAACACGGCGTGGATTTGGCGGAGGAGTCACTTCTCGCGTCGATCGGGCGCGGGCGGGACATCCAGGTAACGCTGAATCCGGCGGAGGTGGGGAGCACGCTTATTCCATGCCCTCCAGGCGTGCTGTTCTCGATGCCCCCCGAACAGGATTTTGCGGACTTTCCGGGCGTGGAACTGGTTCGCATCGAACTACCGCTCGGATTCTCCATGGGCGGCGTGGCAAACACCCTGTTCAAACTCGGAGGGGCATGCATGACAGCAACAACCATGGACGACCTCAACGCATCCATGGACACTTTCTTGGAATGGTGTGGGGAGAATGTCAGCGTTATACCGCCTAACGCGTCGACTGCCACGCTGCGAAAATCAATCAGATAGGCCGCTTTTAGCGGACTGAAGCCGGTATCTCTCTGCGATCTCCGGTTGATCGTGCCCCCGATGGATTGCGACGCTTGCAACCACAGTTAGGATTTTCTAGCGGTGGTGGAACCACTGTAAAGAGTTTGTAGAAAAGGAATGAAAGTGCCGGCACACAAAGAATTTATGTCCATGCAGCAGGTTCTACAGGCGCTGCAGGCGTTCTGGGCAGCCCATGGCTGCATCGTTCTGCAGCCTTTCAACACAGAGGTCGGAGCCGGCACCGCCAACCCTTCCACGCTGCTGCGTGTTCTTGGCCCCGAGCCGTGGAACGCCTGCTACGTAGAACCCAGCGTGCGTCCAGATGACTCCCGATACGGGGAAAATCCGAACCGGTTGCAGACCCATACCCAGTTCCAGGTAATCCTGAAGCCCGAACCCGCCAACGCCCAGGAGCTCTATCTTGCCAGCCTGCGGTCCATCGGCGTGAACACCGACTCCAACGACGTCCGGTTCGTTGAAGACAACTGGGCATCGCCCGCACTGGGTGCTTGGGGTCTGGGCTGGGAAGTATGGCTCAACGGTATGGAGATCACCCAGTTCACTTACTTCCAGCAGGCCGCCGGCGCCTCCCTTGAACCGGTCGCTGTTGAACTCACCTATGGCATCGAACGCATCATGATGGCGCTTCAGGGCGTGGCCCACTTCAAGGACATCAAATATTCCGAGGCCGTCAGTTACGGTGAAATCTGGGGCCAAAGCGAGTACGAAATGAGCCGCTACTACTTGGACGACGCTGATTTGGACCGCAGCCGGGCCCTGTTCGGTCTATACGCAGAGGAAGCAGACATGCTTCTGGACCGACGCCTGCCCGTCCCGGCGTACCTCAGTGTGCTGAAGTGCAGCCATCTCTTCAATGTCCTGGATGCCCGCGGGGCAGTGAGTCCTACCGAACGGGCCGGATCTTTCGCCCAGATGCGGGATCTGACGCGACGCGCAGCGGAATTGTGGTTGGAACGGCGCGAGGAACTAGGCTTCCCGCTCGCGGCGGCACGAGACGTCGCCGAACTTGGCGCTGGCCCGGCAAAGGGGCCATCACTGCCTTCCTTGGCCGAGGCCGCGGAACCGGACGAAGTACAGCCCGTGCCCCGGGCACACGAGCATGTGCTGCTGGAGATCGGTGTCGAAGAGCTTCCTCACAGGGAAGTAACCTCACTCGCCCAGCAATTGGCGCGAAGCATGACCTCGAAGTTAGCCGCGACACGTCTGTCCACCGGTACCATAAAGACTTTCGCAACACCTCGTCGCCTGGCCGTGCTGATCCAGGATGTGAGTGACGCAGAGACTGCCCACTCGGTAGATGTCCGCGGACCCAAGACCAGGGATGCGTTCGACAGCAACGGGTCCCCGACGCGTGCACTCGTGGGATTCGCGGCGAAAAACGGAGTAGAACCTGCTGAGCTGAGCACCATCACAACGGCCGGCGGGGACGTTCACGTGTCATACCGAAGAGTGGACGCAGGAAAGACAGCGCAAGAACTATTGCCAGGAATTCTTCGGGAATGCCTGCTCGAATTGCAGCCCGGTAAGAATATGCGCTGGCAAGGATCCGACATCGGCTTTTCTCGACCCATCCGCTGGTTGCTGGCGCTGCGGGGATCGCAGACCATTCGGTTTGAAGCTGCCGGGCTGGTGGCGGGCGCCACCACGCGGGGTTTGCGTGGTGGCGCATCGGAAGAAGTTAAAGTAGGTGGCGCCGAACTCTATGAGAGCACGCTTCTGGAGCACGGAATCGTGGCCGATCCAGGCAAACGGAGGGACATGATCATTGAGCAGTCGGCCACACTTGCTTCATCCGTTGGAGGCAGCGTCGACGTCGCTCTCAACAGTGACCTGCTTGATGAAATCGTGAACCTTGTGGAAGCGCCTGTAGCGATCATGGGCAGCTTCGAAGAAAAGTACCTCGTCCTACCGGACGAGGTACTTCTGACCGTCATGACCGAACACCAGCGGTATCTGCCGGTGTACACGGATGGCAAGCTGCTGCCGAACTTCATCACCGTGACCAATGGCCGGCGCGACGATACTCTGGTCCGAGCTGGCAATGAGTCGGTGATCCGTGCGCGCTTTGAGGACGCAGCGTTTTTCTGGCGCACAGACCTAAGCCGGACTCCTGAGCAATGGACGCAGGAACTGGATTCCTTGATATTCGCGACGCAGCTGGGCACAATGCGCGAAAGGGCCGGACGGATCAGTACATTGGCGTCTGCTCTGACTGGACACGTCCGAGCGGCACCGGACGTAACACGAACGGTACGACGGGCTGGTCAGCTTATTCGCTTTGACCACGTGACGGGCATGGTGGCCGAATTCTCTTCCCTGACCGGGACGATGGCCAAGTACTACGCATTGGCCTCTGGCGAGAGTGATGAGGTTTCCGCGGCGCTGGAGGAATCGGAGTGGCCCAAAAAGGCGGGGGGACGCCTCCCGGCGACTCTGCCGGGGGCGCTACTGTCCATAGCCGACCGAGCGGATCTGTTGGCCGGACTATGCAGCTTGGAAATCAAGTCCACAAGCAGTTCAGATCAGTTCGGCCTGCGACGTGCTGCGCTCGGGCTTGGTTTGGTGATGAGTTCGCAGCCCGCGCTGCGGCAGCTGGACACGGACACTGCTATTCGGAGCGCTGTCAAGGGCTACGCCAACCAAGGCATTATTGTCAGCGAAACCCAGGTTGACATGCTTCTCGCGCTGGTTCAGAGCCGGTTGGAGCAGCAGCTGCTGGAAGATGGACACGATGTGCGTCACATCCGCGCGTGCCGCCCTTCAGCCGGGCGACCTTACGAGTTTGTTCAGAACGTGAACTTCTTGTATAAGAATTCACCCGAGGACCAGCTCCAGGAACTCTCAGTCGCAGTGATCCGGGCCGCCAATATGCTTGGCTCGGCGGCCGATTTCGCTCCCGCCCCTGCGAACGCTGACAACGGATACGCACATCAGCTCCTCGCAGAACTTCAAAAACTGCGCCTCACACTTGCCCGCTCGGACGCAGCCAACCAGAGCCTGCCAAACCTTGTGAGGGGCTCCAGTGGGCTGGCATCAGCCCTGAACGAATTCCTTGAAAACGTGCGCGTTATGGACGATGACCTGGAATTGAGAAACGGTAACCTTTCACTCCTGAACTCTGTGGTGGAATTCGCGAACAGCTACGCCGATTGGACGCAGTTCTAAGTCTTGCGGCTCGATTCATCGGGGGTGATGGACTGGAGACCTCGATGAACGCGCAATCCAGGGCATCCCCCTGTGGGCTGATCCCCTGAAGGTTGGACGCTGCCTCCATGTGCAGAGCTCTTCGGAGATGGCATCCGGTGTACCGGTGATCGGTATTTGCGCTTCCTGATTATTCCAGTCGGCGACACATTCAGGAAAGGGCGGAGTCCGTATCTTGAATGTGTCGCCGGTGGGTGTCTGGTATCAGTTGCCGGAGTCCAGGGCTGATAGGAGCGAGCAGAGTCCAGAGGCGGCGGCACGAAGCTTGTGAAAGCAGCCGACTCTCCCGGTCGCCCAGGAATTGCCCTTCCCCACTTGTCATAATCACGGATATTGGTGTTTCAGGGTGTGATCTGGAGTGTGTTTGACCCCTTGATTCAGCGAGCCTTTTCGTGGGACCATGAACTATGACTGCAGTGACAGGCGCCCGTGGAGGGCTGAAGGCCCATCAGGATTCCATCCGGCTGGCCGACGACGTGCTGGTCCGGGATCTGAGGGACCTGCTGGGAGCGAAACTGGTCGCCTACATCGGGTCCGTGAAGGAAACCCGGGCGGTCCGGCAATGGGCCGACGGGGAACGGAAACCCTCCGATGAGGTGATGCACCGGTTAAGGACCGCCTACCACGTGGCCGCCCTGCTCGCGGAGCGGGATTCCCGGGCCGTGGTGCAGGCCTGGTTCCAGGGCATGAACCCGCAGCTGGATGACGTTCCGCCAGCACGGCTGCTCCGAGACGGGCAGCTGGACGACGCCGGCCCGCAGGTGCTGGCCGCTGCACGCGCATTCACGGCCGCAGGCTGATCGGTGGTTTCTGTACAACTGGCCGCGGCCGAGGCCGCCGGCAGGGTCTGGCGTGTTGGCTTCCGGCCGGAGCCGTGGGCCTGGAGCGGCTGGGAATGGGCTACCGAGGGGCGGTTCCCGGGACGGTGGGATGACCTGCACGGCAACTTCCGCACCATCTACGCCGGCTCGTCCCTGCTGGCGTGCCTTTTGGAGGTCTTGGCGCATTTCCGCAAGGATGCACGGCTGAGCATGGAACTGGACGAGATCATCGAGGACGACGAGGATAAGGTCCTGCACCCCACCATCGCCCCGGGGCTGGTCCCCAGGGAGTGGCTCGATGTGCGCGCCGCCGCGTCGGCGGAGCTGTCCGGCCGATACTGCGCGGTGACCGACTCCGGCAGTTTCGCCGCACTGTACCCGCACTTCATCGGACTGGCGCTGGCCGCAGGTTTGGGTGATTTCGATACGGCGGCGCTCAAAGACGCCCGCCCGCGTCACCTGACTCAGGCTGTAGCCTCCTGGCTTTACGAGATGACAGACTTCAACGGCGTCACTTTTGCTTCCCGCCACGGTGACGATCTCCAACTCTGGGCCATCTTCGAGCGTCCGGGCGATTCGCTCATCACGCCGAGAATCCAGGAAGCGCTGGTCGAAGAGCTGCAACACGACAGCCCCGAAGTGACCGCTGCTTTCCGCTTCCTCGGACTTGTGTGGGAGAACGACCAGAACCATTCCCAACCGCCGGACTGGGCGTGCATTTCGTACACGGCGCGGTGTTGATCAGTTGCACCATGAGTGCCGTTTGCGCGGCCGTCTTGTTCTTGCTCGACGCTGCCATGAACAACATGGAATTATACAGCCCCCACCCAGAGGAAGTAGAGCCCGCCCCGGTGCCCGCTGCACCGGTCGCTGACCCCTGGGTCACGGAGTAAGGAATCAATCAGCCATGGCAGACGATTTCGGCTTGTTCGACACGGACACACCCGCGCCTTTTCCGCCGAGCCCTGTGTTGAAGAAGGAGGAAGGCCGTCACCCGCATCTGTGGGCGCAACGGCCTTCCCCCAATCCTCATTCGCCGCCGGACGCAGCCGACGGTGTTCCCTGCACTTCATTGCCGAAGCCGCCAGAGACTGTCGATTTCCCCCAAAAACAAAAAATCGGCTCGTTGCGGCCTGGGGCGAGTCTAAGCTTCGGGTCATTTGTATTTCAAGATTCTTTAGAAACTGCTCAAACCCGTCCGGGTCGACCATGCCTGGACCGGGCAGCCTCCCGTCGCTGCCGAGGCCGCCGGGCCGGATCCGGGTCACCAGCCGGTGGGGGTTGTTTGATGCTCGTGATTCCGTGAGTGGACACGCGAGTTTCCGAGGGTGTCCATTTATCAACGCCGCGGCTGAGGCCGCTCCGTGGAACACAAGCGCCAGGTTCTGGGATGGATCGCGGACCTTGCTCGACGCGCCGGCCCCGACGGACCGGACCGGCTTGCCCGGCCCCTGACGCTGCCGCAGGAAAAGGCACTGAAAAGCGGAGCTCGGGAAGATTCTGTGGCCGCGGCCGCGCGGGAAGCCCCACGGCTCCTCCTCCGGGTCATCCTCCATCCGCACCTCGATACCTATATCGGGATTTCATCCCGGATCAGCTGTGACGGCCCGGATCAGGTCCGCCACAACCCCGTTGAGGGTGTGGGCGAGGCGGTAGGAATCCGTACCGGTGTCGATGACGGTTCCTTTGAACCTGAGCCTGTCCACGATCGCGACGCACAGCAGCGGATCTGTGGTGGTCTTCGTCCATCCGGAGAACGACTCATTGGTGGCGATCGCAACGGATACTTTTCTTCCCGCTCGGTGAGGACCTGGAAGAGGAGTCCGGCGCCGCGCTTGTCCGGTTCCATGTAGCCGGTTTCCACCCGGTCCCCGCCGTCTTAGCGGCTATTTCGCCAGGAATTGGATCAGTGTTTTGTTCCATTCGTCGGGGTGACTGACGTTGCACCCGTGGGGTGCGTCGGCGATGACGTGCAGTTCGCTGCCGGGCAGGGCCCTGTGGGTGCGCTGGCCGGATCCTTCAAAGGGCACGGTGGCGTCGCCGTCACCGTGCAGCACGAGCGCGGGTACGCTCACGTTGAGCAGATCATCCCGGAAGTCCGTCCCGCCGAAAGCGGCCATGCAGGCAAGGGCTGCTTCCTTGTCTGCCTGCTTACACAACGCGAGGGCGTCTTGGCGCTGTTCTTCGCTGACCTTGAGCTCTCCATTGACGGAGAAAAACGTGCGCGTAAATCCGTCGTAGAACTCATCTTCGTCTTTGGTCAGGTCAGCGGTCATGTTGGCGGCCGCGTCCTTGGTCAGGGGCCCGTCGGGGTTGTCCTCGGTCTGCATCAGGTAGGGCGGAACGGCTGAGGCGAAAACCACGCTGCGCAGCCGCTCGGCGCCATACCGGCTGAAGTAGCGGGCGACTTCGCCCCCGCCCATGGAGAAACCGACCAGGGTGACGTCATTGAGGTCAAGTTGCTCCAGCAGTGCGTGCAGGTCCTCGGTCAGGGTGTCGTAGGTGTACCCGGTCCGGGGCTTGTCGCTGCGGCCAAAGCCGCGCCGGTCATAGGTGATGACCCGGTACCCGGCGCCCTGAAGGGCCGGAATCTGGGCCTGAAACGCTTCTCCCGAGAGCGGCCACCCGTGGATCAGGACCACCGGCCGGCCCGGCCCGCCGGTGTCATCCACGTGCAGGTTGGTGTCTTTGAACAATCCGTGATGTGCAGTGATTTCAGTCATGACTCACCCTTCGATGTTTGTTCCGTGCCGGTTGGAGCCAGCCTACACAGGCCCCAGGCATGGTGACTTCGATTCGAAATCATCCGCGGGGCAGCATACCCGGCCAATTAGCTGGTCGCGGCCGCACGATGACTTCAGAAACATTCGACCCGAACGCCGGATGGGCAGTCCGCGGGGGCGTGTGTGACGAATAGCCCGTGGGGTAGTTTCCTGATGGCGCGCCGTCTGGCGGGTGGAGGTCACATCCCTTTGGAGGGGATTGTCATGAAAATTTTCAATAGGGTCTTGGCCGTGGCGGCGGCAGTGTCGTTGGCCGGCATCGGCGGGTGCGCAGCTCAGGAAGGGGGGCAGTCCGGCCCGAAGCCCGCCGCCAGCAGCACCGCTTCTGCCCCGTCTACAGCTGCTTCGGCGCAGTCCGGTGAAGCTGTCATCACGATCAGGGACTTCGCCTATGCGGTTCCGGATTCGGTGAAACCGGGGGCGATGGTGACGGTGACGAACGCGGACAGCGCACCGCATACGGTCACTGCCAAGGACAACGGCGGTTTCGACGTTGAAGTCCCGGGCGGTGGAACGGTGAGTTTTAAGGCACCCGACGCCGCGGGTGAGTACGGGATTATTTGCAGCTTTCATCCGCAGATGACCGGGACGCTGGTCGTGAAATGAACCGCCCGGAACTACCGCCAGCTAACCGGACGCGCGCCTTGTGGGTGCCGCGTGTTTGTGTCGCGGCTGCCCTGGTAGTCAGTGCCGTGATCCATGTCCAGCTCGCCCCGGGTTATCAGCAGGCAGCCCCCGGCGGCATCGGACAAGGAACCCTGTTTTTGATCCAGGCCGGAGCCGCGGCCCTGGCCGCGGCGTTTGTTCTGATCAAAGGCTCCCGTGCCGCTTTCGCGGCCGCCGCCGTGGTGGCGTTCTCGTCCTTGGCCGCAGTTATCCTCTACCGGTATGTCCAGGTCCCTGCCCTCGGGCCGCTGCCGTCGATGTATGAACCGGTCTGGTACGCGGCCAAGGTCATCACGGCGGTCGCCGAAGCGGCCGCCGGCGCCCTGGCGCTGACCGGATACGCCCTGCTGCACAAGACACGACCTGGATCGGGGACGGCCGCCCGGGGCCGCCGAGGGGCTTCAACTGCCTGAGCGCGCTGCGCAGCCGTCACCTCTGAACGCCTGCCGGTACCTGCCCGGCAGGGCCCTTCTCAGAAGATTCTGTGGTCCACGCCACATTCACACCAGTCCTCCTGCTGTTCGGCTCCGAAGTACCGGTGTCCCTTTCCTGGGGGCGCAAACATCACACGCGCGTGATTTGAGGAGATTTATCCCATGAAGAAGACTCTTCGCCTTATGGCGGTCCCCACCCTGGCCCTGGCCGCCTTGGCTGTTTCCGGTTCTCCCGCGATGGCAGCGGACCATTCTTACCAGTCCACTTTGGGCCAGGTCAACGGCAGCGCAGGCGCCGGCACTGTGACGGTTGATGTCACGGGCAACCAGGCCCACGTTGTCCTGAAAGTTTCGGGCATGCCCGCGACCTTCATGGACGCCCCGTACCCGCACGTTCAGCACATCCACGGCGGAGCCCAGGGCACCTGCCCGGCACCCTCGGCTGATAAGGACGGCGACAAAGTCATCTCCACCACCGAAGGCGCCCCGTCCTACGGCGCAATCGTCACCACCTTGTCCACCAGCGGCGACACCAGCCCCGCAGCTGGCCTTGACCTGAAAGTCGGCGGCCAGGGCGCGGCGTACACCGTTGACCGCACGTTCGAACTGAACGCCGAGACCAAAACAGCCCTGGAAGCCGGCACCGCTGTGGTCGTCGTCCACGGCCTTGACCCCGCGACCCTCAGCGCGGCAGGACAGGCGGCCAAATCCGACCTGGCTCCCACACTTCCGCTGGCCGCCACATCCCCCGCCCTGTGCGGGACCTTGAAGGCCGGGCAGATGAAGATGCCCGTCGGTGGCGCTGACACCGGTGTCAACCAGGAAACCGGCACCGACACCGGAGCCCTCGCCGTTGGTGGTGGCCTCGTCCTCGTCGCCCTCGCCGGCGGAGCCTATGTCGTGCGCCGCCGTAGCGGCGGCACGGCAGCCTAAGCACCGGCTGACCAGATCACTACTGTGAGAACAAAGAAGCCCGGCCGCCGCGGAGGCCTCCGTGCCCCCACGGCGGCCGGGGTTCTGCTCCTGCTGACCCTGGCCGGCTGCGCCGCCGGAACCGCCGATGCCGGGACCGCTCCTTCTGCTTCCGTTGCGGCCCCGGCTACCTCTAGCGCTGCTCCGTCCCCGGCGATTGCAGCGCCCTCACCCGCGGCAATCCCGCCAACGCAGCAGCTTCCACCGGTGATGGGTGCTTCTGCTCCCGTGACCCTCAGCATTCCCTCGATCGGGGTCCGGACGGACCTTCTCCACCTCGGATTGCGCGAGAACGGGTCCTTGGACGTACCGCAGGACAACGGCAGCGGGGCACCCGCCAGCTGGTACAACGGATCCCCCACTCCCGGGGAACGCGGACCCTCCGTGATGCTGGGCCATGTGAACGCACTCGGCGGCAACACCGGAGTCTTCGCGGACCTGCGGAAGCTCACCCCAGGGACCGAAATCAACGTTTCACGAACCGACGGCACCACGGCCGTGTTCACCGTTGACCGCGGAGCCGCCTACAGCAAAGACAGCTTCCCCACCGTTGAGGTCTACGGAAACACCCCTGGCGC
Organism: Arthrobacter sp. UYCu712; assembly: GCF_040547005.1. Lineage (NCBI taxonomy): Bacteria > Bacillati > Actinomycetota > Actinomycetes > Micrococcales > Micrococcaceae > Arthrobacter > Arthrobacter sp. UYCu712. Next base: position 1,419 of record NZ_JBEPOZ010000011.1, on the reverse strand, counting down.
CGAGCTGCGGCTGATCACCTGCGACGGTTACGACCCCGCGACCAAACTCTTCGATGACAACTACGTGATCTACGCCAAACTCAAGGCCTGACAAGGGCCACTGCCCCTAACGGTGGCAAGGACGGACAAGGAATGAAAACCCGCAATCATAGACTGGCCGCCCTCACCCTGGCCGCCGTCCTGCTCTCCGGCTGCGCGGCCGCTACCGGGGCCGTGGCACCCGTTGCGGGAACCGGAGCAGCGCAGGGCGAGGCCGGGCCGCCGGGCTCCCCATCTGCCCAGACGGGACACGGAGGCGGTCACCACGGCGGCGGGACGTCCTCGCCCAGCGCAGCCGCGGACGGGCCCAGCGAAGCCGCCCTGATGGTCTGCGGAGACCAACCAATGGACAGGCTCACATCCATCCTGGGCCTGAAGGAGAAACCGCACACCGTCAACGACTGGGCAAACAACACCTTCACCTGCACCTACCATCTGCAGGACGGAGCACTGGAAATCTCCGTCCAGGAAGCCGCCGACAAGGCGTCGGCGCTGAAGTATTTTGAGGCGATGCGGGCCCTGGCACAAGATGCCAAACCCATCGCAGGGCTCGCCAATTTGGGATTCCCGGCCTACGAAACCGCCGACGGGTCAGCCGTGTTCCAAAAAGACAACTTCGTCCTGCACGTGGACGCCGCCGATCTCCCCGCGACCTTGGGACCGAACAACATCACCAGGAACGCTCTGGCCTACCAGCTTTCCACCACTATCCTCGCCTGCTGGGTCGAACACCCCTGACAGCCCTCGGCACGCGACCACGGCCGCGCCCACGAAAGGTTTCATTATGAAGACAAGCATCAAGACACCCTGGGCGCTCGGACTCGCGGCAGCAGCGGCGGCGATGCTGGCCCTGTCCGGCTGCGGGAACCCCGGCATTCCCGGGCCTTCCACGGCAGCAGCACCAACAGCCGCAGAACAGCCAACATCGGCTCCGCCCACGATGACTACCACGCCTTCCAGCCCGGATTCCTCATCGGCGGCGGCGGTTCCAGCGGAAATCCTGATCAAGGGCTTCAAATACCAAGGGGCCGAAACCGTGAGCCCAGGAACGGTCGTCACCGTCACCAACGAGGACATCGAAGCTCACACCACTACCGCCGACACGGGCACCGCATTCGACGCGATCATCAAAGTCGGCACCGGCACGTTCACCGCCCCGACCAAACCCGGAACCTACCCGTACCACTGCACCTTCCACGGCAACATGCACGGCACCCTCACCGTGAAATAGCACCCTCACGGGATGCGGCTGCCGCGCCGCCACCAGGTCCTGTGGGGGCGCGGCAGCGGATCATGGCCGCTGCCTATGAGTTGTTCGCCCAGCGTGGCATCCGCGATGTCGGCATCGCGGAGCTGATATCGCGGGCCGGGGTTGCCAAG